>DMVN01000038.1:0-3583 GCA_003476685.1 Acidobacteriota bacterium
TGACTGGAGTTCAGACGTGTGCTCTTCCGATCTGCCAGCTCTTCAACACAAACCGGTGCTCTTTACCCGGATAAAGGCTGATTTTAACGCCGTTAACTTCGGCTAGTTGCTGGTTGAGGAGCTGGCACAGCCGGACATTTTCTTCGGTCGAAATCCTCCCGGCCCGGCGGTCCACCACCAGGCCTTGGGACAGGGTGGCGAAATTGCCCCGGGCCACCACGTCCTCCCGGCCGACTTCCACCCCGCTGCCCATAGCTTCCAGGATGCCCCGTCCCAGCTGGTAATGGAGGGGGTCATAGCCGAAAAGTGACAGATGAGCCGGGCCTGAGCCGGGAGTTATGCCCATGAAAACCGGGTCGGTCAGGCCACAGACCCCGCGGCGGGCGGTCTCGTCCAGTTTGGGCTTGCGGGCCGCTTCCAGTTCGGTCTGGCCGTTGACCGGCAGGCCGCCCAGGCCATCCATGACTAACAGTATTATTTTTGAGTCCGTCGGTTGAACCAATTCCCTGGCTAATGTTTCCCAGTTCATAGCTCTATTATATGGAAGCCCATAGTTTTATTCAACCGCTTACCCGGCCAGAACGTTTTTTTACATTTGCTGGGCCCGGAACTAGGCGGCTTAATTAATAAAAAGATGGAGGGTACAATCCAGCCCAACTGATGATGACCATCCTGGCCCTTTGAATCAAGCGGCTGCGGCAACTTCCTACTTTTACCATAGTTATGTAAAATGATATTCCCGCACAGGAAGAATTGACCCCGGGTCTCGTCTAACGGATTGAGGCTCGAGAAGTGAGCACTATATGGAAGAGAACCAGATTGTCAGGCTGGCTCAACAGGGAGACCAGGAGGCTTTCTCTATGTTAGTCAAGGCCTATCAGAACCGGGTCTTTGGCCTGGCCGTAAACGTGGTTCATAACCGGGAGACCGCGGATGACCTGGCCCAGGAAATATTTCTGAAGGCTTACCTCTCCCTGTCCAGATTCCGGTATGAATCAGAGTTTGGCACCTGGCTTTATCAGATTGCTATTAATCATATCAGGGATTACCTGAGAAAGCACAGGAAGGAGAAAAATGACCTCAGGCTGGAAGATATCCCCGAGCCCGGGCTGCCGGAAAAGGAAACTTCCCTCCAGCTGGCCGAACTCCAGGAGGAAGAGAGACGCAAACAGCTCCTGCGGCAGAAGCTGGAAGAAATGCCAGAGAAATATCGTCTAATACTATCTCTGAGAGATATTCAGGGCCTGAGTTATGAAGAAATCGGGAAGATTTTGAAACTGTCGCCGGGAACGGTTGATTCCCGGCTGCACCGGGCAAGAAGGCTATTAAGAAAAAAACTGGCTCCCTACCTGAGCCGGGAAGGAGGACAATCATGAATTGTCATCGGGCCGAGAAATTGATTTCCCGCCTGGTTGACGGTCGGCTGGAAGCCGGAACCACGGCCAGGCTGGAAGAGCACCTCCAGGTCTGTCCTTCCTGTGCTCAATTGCTGGACGATTACCGGAAGCTGAAAACGTTAGTGTCGGAACTGCAGGAGAGGGAAGCCGAACCCCTTCCCTATTTCGAGCAGCGGTTGCGGGCCAGACTCCAGACTGCCAGCCGGCCTTCGCTCTGGGCTGTGGTCGAGAGGTGGTACGCCGCCGCCGTGCCCGTCTTCCTGGTGGTGGCCATGGTGCTGGTGGGGATTCTGTTCCTGGTCCAGCCGGCCGAAAGGCATCTGAGCCAGTCTGAACTGCTCCTTTTCCAGGGCCAGAGCCCGCTGGCTGAAACCAGGGCCATTTTTGAGGAACAGAAGCCGGAAGACCGCCAGCTGCAATTGCTGTTCGCCGGACTTGAGGGCCAGGAAATCGTCAGGAGAGGTAAACAATGAACAATAAATATAAACTCTGGGTAACCCTGTCCTTGATAGCTGTCTTCATCCTGGGGGTTACGGTTGGGGTTATCGGAGACAAGTGGCTTCTGGAAAAGAAGAAATCCGATGCCCGGCAGAGGCAGGAACCCTTTCCCACCCTGGAAGTGATTGCCAAAGAGCTGCAGCTGACACCCGAGCAGGAAGAGAAAATTCGGGAAGTCTTCAAGCGCAGTGAAGAGAGATTCCAGGCTTTCAGGAAAGAAGTCCATGCCCGGCTGAGTGAATTAAGAGAACAGCTCAAAACCGAAATGGATGAGGTGTTCACTCCGGAGCAGGAAAAGAAAATGCAAGAGCTGATGGACAGATACATGCGCCAGCGCAGAAGGGAAGCTCCCCCGCGGCGTGATGATAAATCTCAAGCTCCCCCCGAAAAGGAGAAAAAAGGAGAATAGCGATGAAGAAGAAGACCTTATTCATCATCCTGGCCATAGTGGTCATAGTCGGTCTGGTGTTAGGTTTTACCCTGTTGAAAAAAGGGTCTAATAATAAACCCAAGTACCGGGCAGAAAAGGTTACCCGTGGTGATGTTGAAGCCGTGGTGACCGCCACCGGCACCCTGAATCCGGTGGTGCTGGTGGAAGTCGGCAGCCAGGTTTCAGGCAAGATTGAAAAAATCTATGTCGATTTTAATTCCAAGGTAAAGAAGGGCGATATCCTGGCTGAGCTGGACCAGTCCCAGCTCAGGGCCAAGATTGAGCAGAACCAAGCCAATTACCAGAATGCCCAGGCTTCCCTGGAAAGGGCCAAGATTTCCCTGGAAATCGCCCAGAAAAAATATGAAAGAGCCCTGAGCCTGTTTGAGAAAAACCTGATTTCCTTTGAGGAAAAAGAACAGTCCGAGGCCAATTACCTTCAGGCCAAGTCGGACCTGATTGCCCAGCAGGCAAGGACCGAGCAGGCCAAGAGTCAGCTGGAAGCCAGCAAGGTGGACCTGAGCTACGCCATCATTCGCTCCCCCATTGACGGGGTGGTTATTTCCAGGAACATCAACGTCGGACAGACCGTGGCCGCCAGTTTCCAGGCGCCCAAACTTTTTGAAATCGCTAACGACCTCACCAAGATGGAGGTGGAATGCCTGGTGGACGAAGCCGACGTGGGCAAGGTTAAAGAAGGTCAGAAGGTCAAGTTCACGGTAGAAGCTTACCAGAACGAAACCTTTAATGGTGTGGTCAGGCAGGTGCGTTATTCGGCCCAGACCGTCCAGAACGTGGTTTCCTACTCGGCCATCATCGATGTTGATAATTCCAGTCTGAAACTGTTGCCGGGCATGACCGCTACCTGCTCCATCATCGTCGGCGAGGCCAGAAACGTCCTGCGCGTGCCCAATGCCGCCCTTCGTTTCACTCCCGAGCTTTCGGCCGAAGAGCTCCAGAAAATTATGAGAGCCGCCTTTGAAGAAATGGCCGCCAGGCGGCAGCAGGAAGGGGGCCCGGCCCCGGCCGGGTCCGGTCAGGCCGGACAGAGGATGTTCGACCCCAGCCAGATGGGCCAGAGGGGCGGTCAGGCCGGCCAGGGCGGTCAGCGCCGGATGCCCTCCCGGGTCTGGCAGCTGGATGAGAAAGGCAACCTCAAGGTAGTTTTCGTCAGGACTGGAGTTTCGGATAATTCCTTTACCGAAATTAAGAGCGACAATCTCAAGGAAGGCGATGAAGTGATCGTCGGGCTGGTGAC
>DMVN01000038.1:3689-5245 GCA_003476685.1 Acidobacteriota bacterium
CATCACCTACAGCGTCGACTATTCCGAATTTCTGGCCATCATGGGGCCTTCTGGTTCCGGCAAGTCCACCCTGATGAGCATCCTGGGTTTACTGGACCGGCCGACCTCAGGCCGGTATTTCCTGGAGGGCGTCGATGTCTCCGGTCTGAGCCGGGACGAAATGGCGGCCATCCGCAACCGCAAGATAGGCTTTGTTTTTCAGAACTTTAACCTGCTGAGCCGCACCACGGCCCTGGAGAATGTTGAACTGCCGATGGTCTATTCACATATCAGCAGCAAGGAAGCCAGGGACAGGGCCCTGAAAGCCCTGGCCGCTGTCGGTCTCAAGGGCTGGGAACACCACCGCACCAACCAGCTGTCGGGCGGACAGATGCAGCGGGTGGCCATCGCCCGGGCCCTGGTCAACGACCCCACCCTGATTCTGGCGGACGAGCCCACCGGCAACCTGGATTCCAAGACCGGAGCGGAAATCATGGACATTTTCTGCCGGCTGAACCAGGAGAGAAACATCACCCTGATCATGGTGACCCATGACCCGGTCATCGCTTCCTACGCTAAACGGCGCCTGTACTTGAAGGATGGACAGATAGTGGGCGAGGAAGTGACCCCGGGAGCCTGTGACCGGGCGGCGGCCTCTGGAGGATGACATGAAAATCATAAGAATCTTACGGGTCTCAATGAGGGCTCTGGCCCGCAATAAAATGCGGTCATTCCTGACCATTCTGGGCATTATCATCGGGGTAGCCGCGGTCATCGCCATGGTCAGCATCGGCGAAGGAGCTAAGAAAGGGATAGAAGAACGTTTCGCCTCCATGGGTACCAACCTGCTTTTTGTTTATCCTGGAAGCCGTAACATCCGGGGCGTGCAATCAGGCTTCGGCGGCTTTACCAACCTGAAGCCCGACGATGCCAAAGCCATCGAGGAACGGTGCGACGCGGTGAAAGCCACCTCGCCTTCCATCAGCACCCGGGCCCAGGTAGTCTACGCCAACAAGAACTGGAATACCCAGATCCAGGGCACCGGAGAGAAGTTCCCGGAAATCAGGAACTGGAAAGTGGTCGAAGGCAGCTATTTTGATGAAACCCAGGTGGCCTCAGCGGCCAAGGTCTGTGTGCTGGGTAGCCTGGTCAAGCAGAACCTGTTTGAGGACGAAGACCCGGTCGGCAAAACCATCAGGATAAATAAAATTCCTTTCACGGTGATTGGAGTTCTTGAAAGCAAGGGCGAGCAGGGTGGATTTTTTAACCGCGATGACATGATTGCTGCCCCCTATACCACAGTCATGCGCCGGCTGCGGGGGGTGGATTACATCAACTCGATAGACGTGGCTGCCGTTTCGGCCGCCAGAACGAGTGAGGCCCAGCAGCAGATTGAAGAATTGATGAGGGAAAGACACCGCATCGCCCCCGGAGCCGAGGATGACTTTCAGGTTCGGAACATAGCCGACGTGGCCGAGAGTGCGGCTGAGTCTACCAAGATTATGACCATCCTGCTGGGTTCGATCGCCGGTATCTCCCTAATCGTCGGCGGCATAGGCATCATGAATATCATGCTG
>DMVN01000246.1 GCA_003476685.1 Acidobacteriota bacterium
CAAGGAGGCCAGAGGTTACAGTCTGGTGCCGGCCAAGCGCCAGATTACCATCCGCGACCTGCTGACCCACACCGCCGGCATTTCCTACGGCGATGGCCCGGCCAGGGAAGAATATCTGAAGGCCGGAATTCACGGCTGGTTTCTGACTGATAAAGAAATGACCATCGGTGAGCTGGTGAAAAAGCTGGTCAAGCTGCCGTTTGATGCCCAACCGGGAGAGCGGTTTGTCTATGGCTACAACACTGACATTCTTGGCTATTTGGTAGAAGTCGTTTCCGGGATGACCTTGGCTGAGTTTGTGGAGAAGCGGATTGCTGGCCCCCTGGGGATGAAAGATACCTGCTTCTTTTTGCCCGAGAACAAGGTTTCCCGGTTGACCCCGGCTTATGGCGCTGATGAAAACGGTCAGATTAAAATGACCGAAGACCCGGCCAGGAGCCCTTATGTTTATGGGCCCAGAAAATGCTATTCAGGTGGAGCGGGCCTCCTGGCTACGGCTGAGGACTATGCTCGCTTCCTGCTGATGCTGCAGAATGGCGGTGAACTGGGTGGGAACAGGATTTTGAGCCCCAAGTCAGTCGAGTTGATGACGGCCGACCACGCGGGGCAGGTCTATTCCGGGGGAACGCAGGGATTCGGTCTGGGTTTCTGGGTGACCAAGAGCCTGGGAGCCTCAGGTCTTCCGGGCTCGGTCGGGGCTTTTGGCTGGGGTGGGGCCTATTTCACCACCTACTGGGTTGACCCGGCAGAAAAACTGGTAGCCGTCTTAATGACTCAGCTGCTGCCGGTGCCTTCAAGCTGCAGCGACCTCCAGAACAAGTTTCGCGCCCTGGTCTACCAGGCCATCGAAAAATCTTATTCGCACCCGGGCCATTGAACCGCAGTTGCAGTTGAGGTTAGCCGGCTCGTTCTGAACCCAGTGAGCCAAGGTCAGTATAAGAAGAGAGCTTCTAAAATTAAAAAATTGGCTACAAAAAGATAGCGGGTCTCCTGAATATATGAATGGATGTTCATATAATCGGTTAGTTCTTTTCGGTTTTCATCCACTCTTCATGTTTAATCCTGGCTGAAGAATTTCCGCAGGCGGGGAATTGAAGCTCATGTCTCTGGCGGCTGCTTTAACTCTCTGAAAGAATCAGCTAAACTTATGGACTTGACCGTGAGACCGGGTCCGGTAGACTGACCGGCAGGACAGGGGCCGGTCTAATCAGCAAGCGGCTGGCGGCGGGCCTGGATAGAGCCGGCCCGGGCGGGCAGATTTTCCGGGAATTTTCGGCCAAGCTGAATCCAGGAGGATAAGATGCTGGATAATAATAGCCAGGAAAAAGAATTCTGGGAAAAAGTCAGAGCCGAATTTCTGCTCGACCCTCAGATGACTTTCTTTAACACTGGAACTCTGGGGGCTATGCCCCGCCGGGTTTTGGAACGCACCGTCAATCACCTGCGGCTTACGGCCGAGAAAATTGCCGAGTGGGATTATTATGGCCCTGACTGGATTTCCGGTTATCAGCCCTGGACCGAGGTAAGGGAGAAAGCAGCCCGGTTGATTAACTGTGAGGTAAAAGAACTTGCTCTTACGGAAAATGCCACGGCCGGCATGAATTATTTAGCTAACGGCCTGGAGCTTAAGGCCGGCGACGAAGTACTGGGCACAGACCAGGAGCACCCCGGCGGGGAGTGCGGCTGGAAACTGGCGGCCAGGCGTCATGGTATCATCTACCACCAGCTCCCCCTGAACAAACCCATAAAATCACCAGAGGAAGTTTTAGAAACCTTGCTCCGGGCCATGGGCCCGAAAACCAGGGTCATCGCCATCCCGCATCTCATAACCGGAAGCGGAGCCATTCTGCCGGTCAAGGAAATCTGTGCTGAAGCCAGGAAACGCGGCATATTCACCGTAATTGACGGCGCCCAGACCGTAGGCCATATCAAGGTTGATGTCAGAGACCTGGGTTGTGATGCCTATTACGGCAGTTTTCATAAATGGCTGTGTGCCCCGGCCGGGAATGGGTTTCTCTATTTAAGGAAAGAAAGGGCCCCGGAAGTCTGGACTACCCTGGCCAGTACCCAGTGGGATAACCAGGAAGACCACGGCTTCCGCCTGAGCCAGCGCGGTACCAGTAACCTGTCGCTTCTGCTGGGACTGGATGAAGCCCTGGACTTTCATTTTGAGCTCGGGCCGGAGCGGGTTTATGCCCGAATCAAGCAGCTTGGTGATTACCTGCGGGCCAGGCTCCAGGAAGTGCCCGGGATAAAAATCTTCACCCCGCTTCATCCGCAGATGGCGGCAGGAATTACTGTTTATAACATCCAGGGCCTGACCGGGAATTACCTTCAGGATGAGCTCTGGAAAAGGGGGCGGCTGCGGCCCAGGTCCATGGGCGAGGTGTACGGGGTTCGCCAGTCTACCCACATTTATAATTCCCTGGAAGAAATAGACCGCACTGTTGAGGTCTTAAAAAGCCTGGCCACCGGCCGCTGACCAGACAGAACTTCCAAATGATCTGGAAATAAAGAAAATGTGCCTTCTTAAAAAAGCTTCCCTGATTCCGGTTGCTCGCTATTTTATGCGGGCCGGAAAGATTTTTACACCCCGGCCTTTTCACGGAAACTTTATGTCTGCAAGCTATGATTGGCGGAAGGAGAAGCACTGTGTCACAATTCTGTATTTTTTGTGCTGAGGTTAAAATTCCTTCAGTTACCATCAGAACCTTTGGCAGGCGAGTCCAGAACCTAAAGATAGCCCATAAAACTTACCAAGGCTTTATAGATTCCTATTAAAGCTGAGTCTTCGGCCGTTAAAAAATAATGAACACCAGAAGCTCAGCCACCAGGGCCGGCCTGGGGTTATTTTCTATCTCCATGGTGTTTTCAACCTTGACCAGCCAGCGGCGGAATCCCTTTCTCTTGATTTCCTTGAGGACGGCCCGGTTGCGGATGCGGTCTCCGGGTCTAACCGGCTGGATGAACCTGATGCGGTCGAGTCCATAGTTGAAGACCATTTTCACCTTAATCCTGGCCAGTGGCGACTGGGCCAGAAAATATGGCAACAGCGACAGAAGCAGAAAGCCATGGGCGATGGTGCTCTTAAGCGGGCCGCGGGCGGCTTTTTCCACATCCACGTGGATCCACTGGTGGTCTTCGGTGCAGTCGGCAAAAGCATTGATTCTTTCCTGGGTCATGGCCAGCCAGTCAGAAACGCAGAATTCCTGGCCGAGCATTTTCTTCAGCAGCCGCGGCTTAATCTTTCTTTCTTCCACCGGGGGCGATGGCGGCAGGTCATTTTTTTCTTCAACCATTGTCTCCTCCTGGTAGGTCCAGGCTCTCCGGCCTTAAACCTGTAACCGGTCAAATCTTAATCGGCCAGCTTCAGCTATCCAGCCGTTCTGGCTGAACAGGGACGCGAGCCAGGTCACTCCAGCCAGTATAGTTCTAAATTTTTTTCGTCCCGAGTTCAACCTTTTTCTGTTCTTAAGGAGTCTTGGAAGATAAACTCGAACGAAGTCTCGGGCAGAAACCAG
>DMVN01000158.1:0-251 GCA_003476685.1 Acidobacteriota bacterium
GTCGCCCGCCGGCCGGCCCTCGTCCCGACCCGCCGCCAAACGGTCGCCGAGACGATCGTCCAGATGTTCGAGGGGCTCATCGTAGACGCCGTCGGCCCCCAAGGCCGGAAGTACCTGCCGGTCATCGGCACGGTCGGCATCTTCATCTTCGCCTGCAACCTGATCGGGCTCGTCCCCGGGTTCATGTCTCCGACAAGCAAGCTCAATGTCACCGTCGGCTGCGCCCTGGTCGTCTTCTTCTACTATCACGC
>DMVN01000158.1:286-6096 GCA_003476685.1 Acidobacteriota bacterium
TTCTCCCGGCCGGTTTCCCTGTCCATGCGACTCTTTTGCAACATCTTCGCCGAGGAGCTGCTCATCGTCATCATGGCCTCGATCGTCCCCTTCTTCCTGCCCCTGCCGTTCATGGCCCTGTCCATCTTCACGGCGCTCATCCAGTCGTACGTCTTCGTCCTCCTGACCTGCATCTACATCGCGGGCGCCGTCGCCCATGAAGAAGAGCACTCAACGTAAAAGGAGTTCCGTCATGTCCCAAAGACTCAAAGCCCTCTGCCTGATGGCCTTCGGCATCGCCCTCATGGCGCTCCCCGCGCTCGCCCAGGAAGCGGGCCCGGCCGGCGAGCTGGCCAAGCCCCGCGCCGATCTCTTCAAGCTGTCGCTCATCGTCGGCGGCGCCGTCATAAGCCTGGCGGTCATAGCCGGCGCGTTCTGCCAGTCCCGGGCCATCTGCTCGGCCTGCGATGGCATCTCCCGCAACCCGGCCGGCGCGCCCGCCATCCGCGGCCTGCTCATCCTGGGCCTGGTCCTCATCGAGACCCTGGTCATCTACGCCCTGCTCATCACGATCATCATCCTGATGGTCCAGTGGGGGAAGTACGTCTAACCCGAGCCCGACCGGGTCCCGGAGGGTATGACGCCCAAGACGATCAAGCTCGTCGCCGCGTCGTTCGCGCGGTTCAACGGGGACAAGTGTTGGACCTCGGCCATCGTCATCTCCTACTTCGCCCTCCTCTGCAGCGTCCCCCTGATCGCCCTTTTCTTCGCCATAGCGAGCCGATTCCTGGGCGACACGGAGATGGCCCTGCGGAGCCTCAACATCTTCACCGACGAGTTCTTCTCCCGGCTCGAGCCGGGCTTTTTCAAGGCTCTGGGCAGCCTGGCCGACGGGGTCGGCGACCTGGGGGTGTTCGGCGTCGTCGGCTCGCTCGTCTCGGCGAGCTTCCTCTTCTCGAGCCTGGTCACGACGATCAACCATATTTTCCGGACGAAGTACCACCGGTCCTTCGTCTACAACCGGCTCATCGAGTTCCTGATGATGTTCGTCGTCGGGATCTTCATGTTCTTCTCGCTGGCCATGACGGCGGTGTGGACGGGCCTGGGGCGGACGATTCAGGCGAGCGAGCTCGTGCAGACCACCATCAATCCCGAGGCCGTCGCGGTGATCAACAACTTCTTCCTGAAATACCTCCTCCCCTACGCCCTCAACGTGGCGATGTTCTACGTCCTCTACAAGTTCATCCCGGAGGTCAGGGTCCACACCCGGGCCGGGCTCATCCCGGCCGCCGTCGCCGCCCTGCTCTTCGAGGTCTTCAAGCGGGCCTTCGCCTTCTACGTCGTCCACTTTTCTGCTGTCGGCATCGTCCTGAGCAAGATCCTCCAGGGGACGCTGACCTCGGTCCTTTTCTTCCTGCTGTGGATCACGTCCTCGATGGTCATCATGCTCTGGGGGGCGGAGCTGGCGGCGGTGCTGAACGAGCATTACGACGCGGCGGCCGCGGCCAAGGCGGCCGTCGCGGCTAACTGAGGCGGGCGAGGTATTCCTGGACGGAGAGCGCGGCGTGGACGCCCGTGCCCACGGCCGTGGCGACCTGCTTGGGGCAGGCGTCGGAGACGTCGCCGGCGGCGAAAACGCCCGGGACCGACGACCGCATGTCGCCGCCGACCTTGACCTGGTCCCACTCGTCGAGCTCGAGGAAGCCCTTGATGAATTCCGTCCGGGGCCGGGTCCCGATCGAAATGAAAAGCCCCGAGACGGGGAGGGTCGAAGAGGTGTCGTCCTTGACGTTGCGCAGGGTCAGGGACTCGACCTTGGCCTGGCCTTCTACGGTGCAGACGACGGTCTCGAGAAGGACGCGGATCTTGGCATTGGCGGCGACCCGCTCCTGGTAGATCCGTTCGCCTCGAAAACCCGCGCGCCGGTGGATGAGGGTCACGGTCTCGGCGAAGCGGGTCAGGAAGAGGGCCTCTTTCAAGGCGTTGTCGCCGCCCCCGACGACGGCGATGTCCCGCCCGGCGAAGAATGAGCCGTCGCAGACGGCGCAATACGAGACGCCGGCCCCCGTCAGCCGCTCCTCGCCGGGGACACCCAGCCGCCTGTAGGCCGATCCCGTGGCCACGATGACGGCCCGGGCCCGGTATTCGCCGTTATGCCCTCGGATGACAAATGCGCCGTCCGACCCTGCGATCGCCAGGGCCTCGTCGGAGACGATCTCGGCCCCGAACGTCTCCGCCTGTTTGCGGAAGGCCTGCATCAGGTCGAAGGGCGTGACTCCGGTCGGGAAGCCGGGGTAGTTCTCGATCCAGTCGGTGAGAAGGATCTGACCGCCGGGCATCCCCTTCTCCAGGACGACCGTCGAGAGCCGGCCCCGGCCGGCATAGATGGCCGCGGCCAGGCCGGCCGGTCCGGCCCCGACGATGGCGACATGCCGGGGCTCGTCCATGGAAGGGTCAGACGTGCTTGGCGATGCGCTCGAGGAGCTTGGCCTTGGACTCGAAGCCGACGACCTTCTCCACGGGCTGGCCGCCCTTGAACAGGATCAAGGTCGGGATGCCCATGATGCCGTAGGTCTGGGGCGTCTGGCCGTTCTCGTCGACGTTCATCTTGACCACTTTGAGCTGGCCCTTGTGGGACTCGGCGATCTCCTCGACGAGCGGGGCGATCATCCGGCAGGGCCCGCACCAGGGGGCCCAGAAATCTACCAGGACGGGCAGGCTGGAGTTGAGCACTTCCTGCTCAAAACTGGCGTCGGTGGCCTGAATCAGGTGGCTGCTCATATGTTTCCTCCCCTATTCAAAATAATGGCTTTCTGGTAAAGCAACCGGTATTTCCTGATCATTTTAGACCAGGAATTGTCGGTCGCCAAGCAGTTGGCCCTGGCCCGGGACCAGAGCTCGGGACTGGCATAAACCTGGAGGGCCTGCCGCACCGCCTGGAAAAAGGCCTCCGGCTGGAATTCCTCAAAGATAAAACCGTTTCCCTGACCGCTGTCAGCAGAAAAGGGCTGGACTGATTCCCGCAGGCCCCCCGTAGCCCTGACCACCGGAACTGTCCCGTAGCGCAGGCCGTGCATCAGGGTCAGGCCGCAGGGTTCTTCCAGCGAAGGCATCAGCAGCAGGTCGGCTCCGGCCAGGAGTTGATGATAAAGGCCAGCGCTAAATTCCGGTTTGAAAGCCAGTTTTCCTCTATGTGCTTGATGCAGCTGGGATAACGCCTGCTCATACTTTTCTTCACCCTGCCCGGCCACCACCAGCTGGCACCCGGACGCCAGCAGAGAATCGGCGGCCTCAAGCACCAGGTCCAGGCCTTTAAGCCTGGTCAGGTATCCGACGAAGGCCACCAGAGGAGTATTATCCTCAACCGGCAACTGCAACTCTTTCTGTAAATGCCTCTTGCAGATGGACTTTCCGGCCGGATTGTCACGGCTGAAATTAGCCGGCAGGAGCGGGTCGGTGGCCGGATTCCATTCTTCATCATCTATCCCGTTTCTCAGGCTGTAAAGCGGCTTGCTTTTCCTCGAAAAAAAGGCGCAGAGGTCATGGTGATTGTGGAGAACCTCGTCCCGGTAGGTGCGGCTGACGGTGTTGACGACCTCGGAAAATAGAAGGCCAGCTTTCAGGAAGCTGAACTTTCCTCTGAAAGCCAGCTGATGCGAATTTAAGTAATTCCAGTCGAGCCCGGTCAGGCTCAGGGATTCAGCCGGGAACTCTCCCTGGTAGGAGAAATTGTGAATGGTCAGGACGCAGGCCGTTTTTTTCAGGGCCGGTTTTTTCTGGTAAACCGACCGCAGCAACATCGGCACCAGGCTGGACGGCCAGTTATGGCAATGCAGCAGCTCAAATTTTAAGCGGCTGCTGGCCAGAAACTCGCAGACGGCCCGGTTAAAAAAAATGAACCGTTCTGCGTTGTCGGGATAATCGCCCTGGGGGGAACCGTAAATATAGTCGCGGTGAAAGTATTTCGGCTGGTCAATCAGGTAAAGGGTAAAACGACCTGGTTCGGCCCGGTAAACGGTGGCCGGGAACTTTTTCCCACCCACCGGGACCTGCAGGTCTTCCAGGACCACTTCCTTGCTCAGCGAGTCCAGTTCCGGTCGCCGGTAATGGGGCAGAAAAATGCTGACTTCCAGACCGCTCCGGGCCAGGAACCTGGTAAGACCGGCCACCGCCTCAGCCAGCTCTCCGGAGCGGGCATACGGGGCCAGCTCGGGCGTGACCATGGCTATCCGGAGCTTGTTGACCATGAGAAAAAATGATAGCTGGCTGCCGGGTAAAAATCAATCCACCGGGCTGTTCTCAAGCCGGGAGAGAACTTGCCTGGCAGGATAAGGCCCGGGCTTCCAGGGTCCTACTGGACCTCACTCGGCCCAGCCCAGTTTTTCCTTGACCAGCTGATAATAGCTGCGCCAGGGTGAGGTTACCAGTTGAAGCTTCAACCTGGATTTTTTTACCGCTATCAAAACGTTTCTGGGAATGGTTTCACCCCTCTGGCCGTCGATGGTCAGGTAAACCTTTTCTTCGGGTGTCAGCAATTTGATTTTTATTTCTGAGCTGGAAGGGATGAGCAATGGCCGAAAGGACAGGGTGTGGGGGCAGATGGGGGTCAGGATGATGGATTCAATGGCCGGGTGGACAATCGGGCCACCGGCCGACAGCGAATAAGCGGTTGAGCCGGTGGGGCTGGATAGAATCAGGCCATCGCCCTTCAGTCTGGTGACCTCTTTACCGTTGATAGAAATCAGGATTTCTATCATCCTGGCCAGGGCTGATTTATTCAGGACCACATCGTTCAGACAGATGTCCTTCCGGTCGCCGTAGGAGATTTCCAGCAGGCTCCGGGGGCTGAGGAAGCCGTCCCTGTCCCTGATAAAAGCTTCGAGAACCGGCCGGGCCTCGGCCACCGGAATTTCGGTCAGGAAACCGAGGCGTCCAAGATTTATGCCTATTACCGGGATGCCGGCCCGGGCCGCGGCTGGAGCAATGCTGAGCAGGGTGCCATCTCCTCCGAGGACAACCAGAGCCTGGCAGATTCCGGCCAGGCTGTCCCGCTCGTAACCTTTCTTTAAGCCGAGCTTCTCGGCGGCGATGTTCTCCAGCATGACTTCAATTTGCTGAGCTTTGAGGAAGGCCACAATTTCCTTCAGCACCCGCTCAACGCCGGGAGCATGAGGCTTGATCACGATGCCTATTCTTTTAATTTTTTTTCTGGGGGCCATCGGCCAGAATCTCCTGTATTTTATTCCTTATGTCCTCCGGGCTCAGTCCCTCACCTCCAGCTGCCAGCCAGGCTAAAAATTCCCGGTTGCCCTTCTGGCCGAGAGTCTGGCAGGCCAGCAGGCCCTTGACCACGAAGCCGTTCATCCTGGCTCCGGCCAGCACCTTTTCCAGGACTTCCCGGTGGACCAGGCTGTCTCTGATTATACCTTTTTTCCCTACCTGATTTCGACCGGCTTCAAACTGCGGTTTGATTAACACCAGGAGGTCGCCCGAGGGCATAATTTTTTTAACCGCCGGAAGTATTTTCAGTACCGAGATAAAAGAAACATCGATTACTACCAGCTCGGGTTTATCGGCCAGGTCTTCTGGCTGCAGGTAGCGAGCGTTTTTTTCCAGCGGGATGACCCGGCTGTCCTGACGGAGCTTCCAGTCGAGTTGTTTGATGTTGACATCGACGGCATAGACCTTNNAAAACCGCCGGTGGAAGAGCCTATATCCAGGGCGATTTTATCCCGGACGTCAATGGCGAAAGCCTTTAATCCTTCTTCCAGTTTAGCTCCACCCCGGCTGACATAGGGGAACTGTTCCTCGATGGTGATTTCCGAGTCGGG
>DMVN01000040.1:0-4479 GCA_003476685.1 Acidobacteriota bacterium
CTTTACCGGTCGTTGATAGAGGAAATAATCGGGGCCAGAGCCATGTTCTGGAATCGCAGCTTTCATATCGCGGCCGAAGTCGGGAGGCTCGGTCAGAAGCTGCTGACCGCTGGCCAGGGGCTCAGGCCGGCTGACCTGCAGCCGATTTACTACCGTAAATCTCAGGCCGAGGAGAAAAAAACTGTCCGGACCGAATGACTCTCCTGTTCTGATCAGGAGAATGAGAGAGGAAGACCTGCCAGAAGTCCTGGCCATAGAGAATTTATGCTTTCCCAACCCCTGGAGCCGGGAAACTTTTCTGGGGGAAATCCAGAACCGGGCCATTTCTTTTCCGCTGGTAGTGGTGCACCGGGAAAGGAAAAAGATTGCCGGCTATGTGATTTTCTGGCAGGTCGGGGACGAAGCCCAGATTAATAATGTGGCCATTCACCCCGATTTCCAGGGAAAGGGCCTGGGGGAGCTGGCCATGCGTTACGTACTGGACCGGCTTAAAGAAAACGGAGTGCATTTTGTTTCGCTGGAAGTCCGGGTCAGTAATTACCGGGCGCTTTCGCTCTACCGCAAGCTGGGCTTCTCCATCCTGGGTGTGCGGAAGGAATATTACAGCCGCCCGGTAGAAGATGCTTACGTCATGGGCCTGATTCTAAACTGAGCTTCAATAAATAACCCGGACCAAACACAAACCCCGGGCCGGAGCGCTGGGGCTGGACAGGGTCCTTTTCTTCTGCCGGAACAGGTCGTCAATATCCTCGGGCTTGAGCCGCCCGCGTCCGACCATGATCAGGGTGCCGACAATGGTCCTGACCATGTAACGCAGAAAACCGTTGGCCTCAACGGTATAGACCAGTTCCTCTCCCAGGTTCTCCAGCCGTGAGTAGAAGATTTTTCTGACCGGGTTGGGATACTGGCCCGAGGAAAAAGCGGAAAAATCGGCCTCTCGTTCAAAACGCCAGGCCGCTTCCTCCATGGCCTGGACGTCGAGCGGATAAGGATAGTGAAGGACGTAACGGTAATCGAAGGGGCTGAGGATGGGTGAGGTCTTAATCCGGTAGCGGTAAACCTTGGAGCGGGCCGATTTCCTAGCCTGAAAATTAGCCGGTACCCTTTCCACCTTTAAGATGCGGATGTCAAAGGGAAGCATGGCGTTCAGGGCTCTTAGCAGTTCGGCCTCACTCAGGCGGCAGTTGGCCCGGAAGTTGGCCACCTGACCCAGGGCATGAACCCCGGCGTCGGTCCGGCCGGCAGCTTGCAGGCTGATTTTTTCGCCGACAATTCTCATCAAGACTTCTTCCAGCCTTCCCTGGATGGTTACCCGGCCCGGCTGCCGCTGCCAGCCGTGATAATCGGTTCCGTCGTAAGAAATGGTCAGCTTGATATTTTCCAGGAGAGGCAGGTCGAGCAGTGGCTGGCTGCCGTTTTCTGCTGAAGGTTCGGCTTCTTCCTCATTATTATTATTCAAATTATCGATGTTAGTTTCATCCACGTTCATAACCATCATTATTCCAGTCCTTCGAGCGCCAGGGTCACGGCTTCTTCCGGAGAGCTGGCCGGAATGACCCCAGGAATCGACCAGGTGTTCAGGCCGATAATCTTCTTGCCGAAAATCCGGGCAAAGGCGATCTCGCTCAGGGTGCCGTACTCTCCATCTATGGCGATTACGGCCGCGGCGTTCAGGACAACCATTGAGTTCCGGTTATAGCCGATGCCTGTGGCCACCGGAATATCTATGTAGTCGTTGGCTTCTCCCGGTTCCTGACCCGGGAGAATTCCCAGGCTCAAGCCACCGGCTTCCCGGCAACCCCGGGCTGCTTCTTCCATTACCCCGCCCAGGCCGCCGCAGACCAGGATGGCTCCTCTTTCTGCCAGCAGCCGGCCGACTCGATAAGCCATTTTTAAGGATTCGGGGTCTGGTTTGTTCCCGCCTATTACGGCCACTCTTGGGCAGTGGCGAAAAGTCCTGTCGGCCAACTTTTTCTCCTTCCATAAATCGAGTTGATAGCAGCCTGTCCTGGCCAGTTCAAAAAATATCACAGCCCGGTGGTCTTTGCAATTTCCCGTCAGGTTTTTCAACTGCCGGACCTTTTTATTGACTAAATCTATGTGGTATGCTAACAATAGCCCTGATGGGGAGACTTAAGTAGATGGCTTATGTCAATTACGTGACCAAGAATATCGCCATAAAGATTGTCTATTACGGGCCGGGATTGAGCGGCAAGACTACCAACCTGAGGTACATTTATTTTAAGCTGGAGCCGGCCTACCGGGGCGAACTGGTTTGCCTGGAAACGGAAACAGAAAGGACCTTTTTCTTTGACCTGCTGCCGATTCGGGCTGGACTCATCAGGGATTTCAAGGTTCATTTTCAATTACTGACAGTTCCCGGCCAGGTCTTCTACGAAGCTTCCCGCAAGAGCGTCCTGAAAGGCGCCGACGGCATCGTCTTTGTGGCCGATTCCCAGCTGCCCCTGCTCGATGCCAACCTGGAAAGTTTCGACGGCCTGAGGAGAAACTGCCTGGAACATAATATCGACCTTAACCGCATTCCGCTGGTTTTTCAGTACAATAAAAGGGACCTGCCCAACCTGATTCCGGTCGAAACCTTTAACCGCCTTTTCAACCACCGCAACGCCCCCTACATCGAGGCTGAGGCCATCAACGGCCGGGGGGTGCTGGAAACCCTGAAGGAAATTGCCCGGCTGACGGTGCCGGTTGTCAGGGAGAGATTGCTCGGAGAAAAAGAAAAGAAGGAAGAAGTACCGGTCACCGAGAGCCAGGAATTTGCCCCGGCCGAAATTATAACTTCTCCGGCCCAGATGGAAGCCGCGGCCGCCACTCCCGTGCGGAAAAAGGCCCCCCGAAAACAGCCGGAGGTCAAGATTGACTTTGTCCGGCCTGGGGACGAGACTCCCTTTCCCACCACCAAGATAAAAGTTCAATCGATAGAAGATATCGAACAGGAAATTGAGCGGCTGTCCAAGGAATTCGGCCTGACGGCCAAGAAAGAATAACCTGAGAATTTTCCCGCCAGCCTGACGTCTTTTCTTCTGCGGCCATGCTTATCAGAATCCTCAGCGCTTCGCTCCACGGAATAGAAGCCTACCAGGTCGAGGTTGAGGTTGATATTTCTCCCGGTCTTCCGGCTTTTATCATCGTCGGCCTGCCCGATGCCGCCGTCCGGGAAAGCAAGGAAAGAGTCAGGGCCGCCCTGCGCAACTGCGGTTTTGATTTCCCGGCCAAAAAAATCATAATCAACCTGGCCCCGGCCAGCCGGAAAAAAGAGGGGTCGGCTTTTGACCTGCCCATCGCCCTGGGTTTGCTGGCTTATCTCGGGCTGGTGCCGGCCGACAGGTTATCCAGGTTCATCTTCGTCGGAGAACTGACCCTTGAAGGAAGTCTCAAAGCCATCAGGGGAGCCCTGCCCATTTCACTCCTGGCCGGCCGGACAAAGCTTTCCGGCCTGGTCCTGCCCGGGCGCAACGCCCGCGAGGCCTGCCTGGTGAGGGAGACTGCGGTCTATGCCGTCCATCACCTCCTGGAGGTCATAAAACTTCTCCAGTCTGACCAGGGCCTGACACCAACCTCCTACAGACTGGAGGAACTGCTCGATGAAGCTCCGGGTGAGCTGGATTTTTCAGAGGTCCGCGGCCAGCAACAGGCCAAGAGAGCGCTGGAAGTAGCTGCTGCCGGTGGTCATAACCTGTTGATGATCGGGCCGCCGGGCTCGGGCAAAACCATGCTGGCCAGGAGACTACCGACCATTCTGCCGGAGATGACCTTTGCCGAAATCATCGAGGTCACTCAGATTTACAGCGCCGCCGGTTTGCTGGGAGAGCGGGCGGCTGTGAGCCAGAGACCCTTTCGGGCGCCTCACCATACTATCACCGACACCGGACTCATCGGCGGCGGCAATTTTCCCCGGCCCGGGGAGGTCAGCCTGGCCCACCGCGGGGTGCTGTTCATGGACGAGTTCCCGGAATTCAGCCGCCAGGCTCTGGAAAGCCTGCGACAGCCGCTGGAAGATGGCCAGGTGACCATTTCCCGGGTAGCCGGCAGCCTGTCTTATCCTTGCGCCTTCATGCTGGTGGCGGCCATGAATCCCTGTGCCGACGTTTTTCTCGGTTCCGGGCCCGAGGTTAATTGCACCGAGATAGAAAGGAAGAAATACTATTCGCGGCTGTCCCGGCCGTTGCTCGACCGGATTGATATCCAGATTGAAGTGCCCTCGGTCAAGTATCAGGACATCGTCGGCAAACCGGCAGGTGAAGCTTCGGCCGACATCAGGCAGCGGGTGTCGGCCGCCCGCAAAAAACAGCTGGAAAGATTCCAGGGCAGGAAAATTTTTTCTAACGCCCGGATGACTTCCCGCGACCTCAGGCAGTACTGCAGCCTCGACCAGAACGCATCTGGATTGCTGGAAACGGCCATGAAACGCTTCCGATTTAGCGCCCGGGCCTATGACCGCATCCTGAAGGTGGCCAG
>DMVN01000040.1:4521-5275 GCA_003476685.1 Acidobacteriota bacterium
ACCGGACTGAGCCAGCCGGCAGATTTCCTTCTTCAGCTTTCAGGAAGTACGGTTAGTGCAGGCCGGCCCTTTTTTAAATTTGTCTTGAGATAGTATGTAGCTGCAACCTGGTCCTGTTCAGCGCGGCCTGAGGCTGGACAGGAAAAACTATTTGCTCTTCCAACCGGGATTGATACAATTAGAGAAAAATCGTTGCGGGCAGGTGTTTGATGTTAGAAAACAGAGGCTGCGGCCTCCAACCTGAAAGGAAGCTTCCGAGAGTTCTGAACCGGCTGGACGTGGTCTCCATTGTCATCGGCGGTGTTATCGGCTCGGGCATTTTCCTGGTGCCGGCCAAGATTGCCCTGGAAGTGAAATCTCCGATGTTGATGCTCCTGGTCTGGGTAGTCGGCGGTTTTTTAAGTTTCCTGGGGGCCCTGGCCTTTGCTGAGCTGGGGGCGGCCATGCCCGAAGCCGGGGGGATGTATGTCTATCTGCGGGAAGCCTACGGCCCGTTGCTGTCATTCCTCTTCGGCTGGACACTGTTTCTGGTTATTGATTCCGGGGCCATTGCCACTCTGGCCGTGGCCTTTTCGGCCAACTACCTTCCTTATTTCTTTAAAATGTCGCCGCTCACCTCCAGGCTGGTGGCGGTGCTGTTCATTGCTTTTCTGGCGGCCGTGAATTACGTCGGCGTCCGCTGGGGAGCCAACCTGCAGAACCTGCTAACCTTCATCAAAACGGCGGCTATCGTCGGCATCTGCGCCGTCATTTT
>DMVN01000218.1:0-4731 GCA_003476685.1 Acidobacteriota bacterium
TACCACTGAACTACGCCCGCTCAGGCCCTCAACGAGTATAGAAAAACTAACAAAATTATGAGCTTCTGTCAACTGAGAGGCCGGCCAGAAAGGACGAAATTTACTTGACCTGGACGGTATCGCCCTTCTCCACCGCTTCCCTGGCCGACATGATTCTGACGGTGGAAGTATTGACCTGGGTATCAATGACCACCACGTTGGCAATGGCTTCCCGGGGCAGGTTGGCTTTCCTGTGACGGAAAACGGTCAGCTGCTGCCCGGGTTTCAGGCCCTGAGCCGCTCCGATATTGATCAGAGCCCAGTGCCCTGAGGAAACGATATTAAAATCAGTATCCAGATAGATGACCTGACCTTCCAGGCTCTCGCCCGGTTTCAGGTTGTTATCATATCCCCGGTCCTTGCCAATAACCGTGGGCTGTTCCTCAAAAGGAATCAGGTAGTTACCAATCCTGATATCCCCGCAGCCTTTTTCCACCCTGGCCACGCTGACCCGGTCTTCCAGCCTGATCACCCTGACCTTTCCCTTTTTCTGGGCAATGTAACCCCACCGGGGAATGGGAGCTCCGATGTCTACGGCCAGGAACATCTGGCCAATTTCAATCCCGTCTTCCTTGCCCTTGTTGATGTAAAAAGTATCGGCATCAACCATCATGGCTCTTTCATCTTCCCGCTCCGAGCCGATAATCTGGACTTCGGGCAGGCCTTTATCCCAGATAAGTATTGAACAATACATATCCGTATCGGTCAGCAGAGGATATTCTTCCGCAAAAATCCTGGCTTTCTGCACCTGAGATTCCTGCGCCGGCAGGCTCATGACTAAAAACATCAGGCCCAGGACCAGGCCGGCCAACATAAAAATCCGGGAATGGCTGAAAAGGCTTTTTTTCATCTTGGCACCTCTTGGCGTTATTTCTTCCACCTTTCCGGTATTATAATTTCGCTTCTTCCTGCCTGTCAACATAAATTTAGTCGGGGGTGGATTTTACTAATTGGAGTCAGGTGAACTTTTTTTTTGCTGGCAAATGGGCTAAAATTCAGGGGAATGAAGAAACTTCTGACCGTGGCCCTGCTCTTTGGCGGCCGCTCGGCCGAGCACGACATCTCCATAATCTCGGCCCGGGCCATCCACCACAACCTGGACCGAAAAAAATACCGGGTGCTATCCATCTACATCAACAAACAGGGCCGCTGGAAGCTGGTGTCGTCACCCGTCGCTCCGGCTGCCGCGCTCCGCTCTGGCCATAGCTTTTCTTTTTTGCCCTGGAGCAGCCGGGTTGACCAGCCGGCCGTCAGGGCCGATGTTTACTTCCCGGTTCTCCACGGACCATTCGGAGAAGACGGCACTATCCAGGGGCTCCTGGAAATGGCCGATGTCCCCTACGTCGGAGCCCCGGTTCTGGCCTCAGCCCTGGGCATGGACAAGGCTGTTTTCAAGAACCTGTTGAGCCGGCTGGGCCTGCCGGTCGTCCCCTACCTTGTGGTTTATGAAGAAGACTGGAAGGACAATCTCCGGCAGGTTGAAAAACAGGCCCTGGCCGAAATCGGTCTGCCGCTTTTTGTTAAGCCGGCCAACCTGGGCTCATCGGTGGGTATTTCCAAGGTTAAGAACCGCAAACAGCTCACCCCGGCCATAAGGCTGGCCTTCCGCTATGACCGGAAGATTCTAATAGAAAAAGCCATCAGCGGCCGGGAAATAGAATGCAGCGTCCTGGGCAACGAGCGGCCCCGGGCTTCCCTGCCGGGCGAAGTTATTCCCTACCGTGAATTCTATGACTACGCCGACAAGTACCTGGAAGGCAAGACCCGCTTCCGGATTCCGGCCGACCTGCCGCCCGGGCTGGTCAGGCGCTTTCAGGAACTGGCCATAGCTTCTTTCAGGGCCATCGACGCCTGCGGCCTGGCCCGGGTTGATTTTTTCCTGGAGGCAAAGACCAATAAAATCTATATCAACGAAATCAATACCATCCCCGGCTTTACCGAAATCAGCATGTATCCCCGGCTCTGGGAAGTGAGCGGACTCAGTTTTTCCCGGCTGCTGGACCGGCTAATTACCCTGGCCCTCGAGCGCCACCGAAAGAAAAAACGCTGCCTGGAAAGAAGTTGAACCATGGGTAGAATCCTGGCCATCGATTACGGCGACCGTCACCTGGGCCTGGCCCTGAGCGACCCGCTGCAGATAACCGCTCAGCCCTTCGGCACCTACACCCTCCAGGATGACGAAGCTAAAAACCGGGCTTTTTTCCAGAAACTGGTGGAAGAGAAAAAAATAGAAGAAATAGTTGTGGGCTGGCCTCTGCGGATGGACGGGAGCGAGGGCCGGCGGGCTGATGTTACCCGGGAATTCTCCCTCTGGCTGGAGAAGGTAACCGGCAAAAAAGTCATTTTTTGGGATGAAAGGCTGACCACCCAGCAAGCCCAGAGAAAAATGGCTGGCTTCAAGGGCAGCCCAAAACAAAAAAAACAAAGGGAAGACCAGCTGGCTGCGGTCATCATCCTGGAAGCCTACCTGGATAAGAAACGCCATCATGCTGAACACACCCAGGAAAATAATTGAACTGGTCCTGATATTTCTGGCTGTTGCCAATATTGGACTGGCTTTCTACCTGGCCCGGGTCATGAAGGCCGAAGCCAGGCCTGAAGCCGCCACCGTGGTTCTGGTAGAAAAAGGGCTAAGCCCCGAGGGCATCGCCCGGTTGCTGCACCAGAACAAACTACTGAAACATCCGAGGGCTTTCCGTCTGGCTTACTCGCTTTACTATTCTCCCCGCTTTCTGATGGCCGGAGAATACAGTTTCGAGCCGCCGCTCACGGCCAGAAAAATCATGCAGCAGATGGTTGCCGGGAAAGTCTTGCTTCATCCGGTAACAATCCCGGAAGGCCTGACCTTCCAGGAAATTGCCCAGCTGCTGGAACAGAAAGGATACCCCTTCCACGGTTCTTTCCTGGAAGCCTGCCGTCAGGCCGAATTGATTGCCGACCTGGACCCCAAAGCCGGCAACCTGGAAGGCTATCTTTTCCCCGAGACCTACCATTTCAGCCGCGGCGTCAGCGCCATTGAAATGGTTAAAACCATGGTCAGCTTTTTCCGCAAAAATTTCGGCCCGGAGGAGCTGGGCCGGGCCGGCGAGCTGAAGATGACCGTCAGGGAAATCGTCACCCTGGCCTCATTGATTGAAAAGGAGACATCGCGGGAAGAAGAAAAAACCCTGGTCTCGGCCGTTTTCCACAACCGCCTGCGACTGGGCATGAAACTGGATTGCGACCCGACCATCATCTATGCCCTGAAACTGGAAGGTCGCTTTGACGGCAACCTGCGTTTGAGGGACAAGAGCCTGCCCTCACCCTATAACACCTATCTTTACGCTGGGCTGCCGCCCGGTCCCATCTGTAACCCGGGTCGGTCTTCCATCCTGGCCGCCCTGCACCCGGCCCCGGTTGATTATCTCTATTTCGTTTCCCGCAACGACGGCAGCCATGTATTCAACCGTTCATACCAGGAGCACCAGAGAGCAGTTTTAAAATACCAGTTGAAAAACACCAGGAGTTTAAGGTAAAATATCGACAGGAGTTATAAAAATTATTTCATTAATTATGTAAAATAAATTTACACAGAAGAGAATAGTTAGAGCTACCATAAGGAAAACACAACGAAAAATCCCCTTCTTAGCTGGCACAGTTTTTGCAGTTAAGAAGCTGGTGAAAAGAATAAACAGGAGGAAAGATGAATTTCAAGAAATTCTTTGCCCTTTCACTGGTTCTGATTCTGACGCTGACCTTAGCTTTTAGCCTGGCTCAGGCCGAGCCCCAGAAGAAGGATCAGAAAAAAGAACAAAAACAGAAAACCACTCTGCCCACGGACGTCAAAGCCATGCTGGAGCAGGGGCTGGCCAACAGGCAGGTAAAACCGGACCTGCCGTTTTCTTTTACCGGCCATTACATTCTCCCGGCCAAAGGCACCTACATCGCCATCTTTGTTACCCGGATTAAGAACGCTGACCTGGAATACGCTCCGGCTCAATCGATTAGCGCCGGCGATAGCTTCCAGACCGAATCCGATATTTTCTTCCAGGTTTACCAGAATGACGGCGCCACCCCCAAACTGGTGACGGAAAACAAAGCCTACGGCCAGTTCGCCATTCCGGCCAGCGACTACAACCCGGAAGGAGAAAGCTTTTACTACCTTGGATATCCGCTGCCAGCGGGAAAATACATTCTGGCTGCGGCCCTGGGTAACAGAAAAACCAAGAAAATCGGTTCCACCTATTATGAGTTTGAAATCCCCCACTACGAAGAGGCTTACAAGAATGGTCAGATGGACACCACCAGCCTGCTACTGCTGAAGAATTATGAGCAGCTGGATACCCCGGAGAATTTCCCCAACTTCCACAAGGACTATTTCGGCTGGATGATCCTTAAAGCCTATCCCTACACCGAGATGAAGTTCAAGCCCAACGATCAGCCCACGCTGATGTTCATGATTTACGGCACCAAATTCAACGAAAGCCAGAAAACTTCTCTGGAGATCAACTTTGACATCCGCAAGGGTGATACCAAGATTGTGGCTTTCACTCCTATGACCTATGATTCTCCTTTCATCGAGCAGCCCATCCCCATCCCGGCCGCCAAACAGGTTAAGGTAACAGATGACAAGGGAGAAAGAATCGAGAGCCGTCCACTCGAAGCCGGCGGTTACGAGCTGGTCATCAACATCAAGGACAACCTCGGCGGGAC
>DMVN01000218.1:4746-16104 GCA_003476685.1 Acidobacteriota bacterium
GGCCGGCTGCCTTTTTTATTTTAAGGGTAACCGGACGGCACAACCCGGCAGACAACCAGGCTGTCAGGCTGATTCTTTTCCCGTTCCGGCCTTAAAGATATTACCTTTCCCTTACCAGTAGGGATTTAAAGAGCTTCTGGCGGACAGAGAGCTTCAACTCTTTCTTTCAGATAAACTAACCTGCCCTTTCCACCCATCAACGGCCCGAGAAGAAGGGCCAGATTAGTTCTATAAATTAAGCTGCTGCCTCTCTTTATTTTTTCAAGTACTCCAGCAATTGCCGGGCCAGGGCAGCTTTTTCATGCTGGGGAGCCAGCTCAATGAATTTTTCCAGGCTGGCGATGGCTTCTTCTTTTTTATTCTGGCTGATATAGATGGACCCGAGCTGGAAATAGGCTTCAGCATAATCCGGTTTCAGCTCGACTGCTTTCTGAAAGTGGCACTGGGCCTCCTCGCTCTGGCCGAGGTTGACCAGGCAGACTCCGAGGTTGTAGTGAGCATCGGGGTCGTTGGGACTCAGACTCACCGCTTTCCGGTAATACCCGGCTGCCTTTTCGAATTCCGACTCGCGGGCCAGCAACTCTCCCATTTCTTTATTGGCGCTGAAGCTATCGGGATTTAGTTCCACTGCTCTGGCGAAAGATTCCCTGGCTTCAGCCAGCTTGTTCAGCTTCTTGTAGGCCAGGCCAAGGTTAAAATGATAGGCCCAGTTGTTAGGACTCAGGCCGATGGCTTCCTGAAAACCAGCCGCAGCCTTCTCATAATCCTGTTTATTATAATACTCGTTAGCTTTGAGAAAGGCTTTGTCAGCGCCAGACAGGCTTTTCATGGCCTGCTCATCGGCTGTTTCCAGCTTGATTACTTCCAGGTTGGCCTCGCCGTCAATCTCCACATGGACTTCAAATGTTTTCGGCAGGTAACCATCTTTCTTGATGGTAACCTGGTAATAGCCGGGATAAATCCCGACCTGGGTGAATTTACCATCTTTCCCGCTTTTAGTTTCATACCTCTGGCTGGCCAGGCGGGTGGAGACAATGGTCACGGTAGCTTTCTCCACCGGGTTGCCCTGGGAATCAACCACTGTGCCCCGGACTTTTCCCCGGACCTGGGACAGCGCGTCCAGGGAAAAAATAAACAAACAGAACGGGATTACTAACAGGCTGATTTTAAGCTTTCTTGACTTCATTGATGGCTCCTTTGTCTTGCTTCCTGCTATCCGGTTATTCAACTGCCCTGAAGCTGCAGATTGATCTCCAACCGGACCAGGAATTTATTATAACCTTTTATTTGCTCTTTTTTAATTCTTCCAGCCAGGATTTGATGGTCGGCTGGTCCGGTAGAAGGGACAGGGACTTTTCCAGAAATCTTATGGCTTGCTCCCGCTCCCCCAGGTTCTGATAAACCTCGGCCGCCAGGTTAAGGACACTGACTTCTGTGGCTTCGGCCAGCAAACTATCGATGTAGGTTCTGGCCGCCGGCCAATCCTTCAGCCTGACATAGTCCAGGGCAATGACCTTGGCCGCTTCCCGGTCCCTGGTAGCTTCATAAACTTTTAGCGCAGACGATAAAGAAGACCTATAATCCCCGAGTCCAAACAGCGTCCGGGCCAGCAGCAACCGGCTTTCCGGCTCTTCCTGTCCAGCCAGGATTTGTTCCAGGATTCTCCTGGCCTCCTGGTAATTTCCTTTAAGAAAGTGCTGAGCCGCCACTATTCTCAGGAATTCTGGAGATGGCAGCGGCCGGTGAACACGGCCCAAGACCCAGGGGACTGTCGGGGCCGGCTGGGACAGCACAATCAAGTTTTCTCTGGCGGTTTCAACGGTCTGGTTATTATCCAGGAGTGATAATTCTACCCGGTAATAGCCCGGCTTGACCTGACTTAGATCAACCGGTTCCAGATTTATGGTTCCCTGGTCCATGAGCACCTCCCGCAGCCACCTGGTCTGGCACTCCGGGCTGGCCGACGTGTCCAGACTTCTCAAACAGAACTGCACCCTGGCTTCAGACGACAGCCCCTCGGAATGTAAAAGTCGGCAATACATCCGGAGTTTTTCTGTGGGGGAGAATTCATTACGGGCGCTGACCAGGTATTCCTGGCCGTTGAAAGAGAAAGCCTTCACCCGACCCTGGGGGAGAGAGCTGGCCGCATGGTATAGAACGAGTGGACTCAGGTACTGAGTGGTGCCTGGTCCTGGGACTTTCAGACTGGTTTCCCAGGAGGTAAAATCCCTGGCCGTTTTATTTTTCAAAAGAATCAGCAGCTTGTAATCTCCCGGAAGGACCGGGAAAAGATCCTGGAATGCCAGTCTCTGTCTGGCCCTGGTTTCAAACTGTTCCCGGTTTAACCGGAGTGGCACCTCTTCTGTCCGGTTCAGGACCGGGTTGCCGTTTAAGTCTTCCAGCCTGATGGTCAGCTCGTAGATGGCTGAATAGACACCGTTAGTTTCGGCAAAATTGATCTGGTCGGGCTCAATCGTCCAGTGCACGAAATAATCCTGGCCTTGGGGCCAGACCCGGGCCAGGGCGCTGGAGGTTATGAAATTGTGGGAATAATCCACCTCCACCAGGTCTTTATAACTCAGGTAATTCCGGGCATAAGCGGGGGAAAATTTTTTCTCCGGGAGGGATTTGATGGTGGCAATGATGGTCTGGGAAGTTAGGGAGCTGAACCCTTCCTGGCTTTCTTCGGGCAAATAGCTCAGAGCGGCCTTACCCAGTTCGGCATTGATGGCTTTGATTATCTCCAGGGCCTTGCTCCTGGTCAGCAGGGTGGAAGACATGGAGGGAATCACCAGCTTTTCCGGTCCTTCGACCCCGGGGTAGTAAAGGCGATAATCGCCTGAGCCCTCGGGCTGGTAGAAAATAAGGTAAAAATATCCGGGCAGCCCGTATTTCGGGTCGCCCTGGTAAAACCACAGCTCCATCGGCCAGATATCCGACTGGGTGGCAAAGACCTGGCGTTCCCGTGGTTTACCCAGCAGAAGATAATAATAGCCGCGTTCAGTCAGGCACCCCCTTTTGGAAGACCCGATACTGAAATACCTGTCGGCAAAATGGACCCGTTCCAGGTACTCCCGGTAGAATTCATTTTCGCTGGTATCAGGGTTGGGGTCCCTGACCTTCCAGAAAAGATTGATGAACCGGTCGCGTTCCTGCTCGGTTCTTAGTTTGAAAAAAACTTCTTTTTCGGTCTCGGTGATAATCGGGGTAACTATCTCCAGCCAGTCTCTCTGGGCCGGGGTCAGGCTGTTGATAGCCTCTTTTTGTTTCTGGCCGGCTGGCGGAGAGGCCGATAGCAGGCTCCAGGAAAAGAAGCCCAGGACCAGAAATATTCTTATCAGTTTGCCTGAATGTCTCGATCGGTAATTATACATGGTTGGCAACCACCTAACATCCTTTCCAGGTTTGAGTTTGGCCTGAACCTGAAGCCCGGCCCTCAATGCTCAGACGCTCTGTCTTTATGTTTTATTTTATCAAATTTTTGTAGATTATTCTTCTTCATGCAAATTAGCAATGAAAATCAGCAGGAACCATAGCTGTTAATATTTCCCTTTCATTATTGATAACGCTGCTGGCGCAATTTAGTTTCTTCAAGGCAGAGTCTTAAATTTTTTGCCAGAATCAATTCTCAGAAAGTTCAGGAGATGGATAATTCTTGAAAAAATAACCCCCAATGTATTCGCTTTTTTGGATTAAAGCCGTCCAAATAATTGAATAATCGGGCCAAAACCCAGTTTCTTATTTAATAACTGCTTGATTATAAATTATTTAATAAATAACTTCCCCTGGCATAAAAATTGCTTTACATAAGAGAACGAATAATGTTATCTTAATTTCGATATTGTAATGGGAAGGGCAATTTCAATCTTAGAACAAAAGGAGGTGAGAAAAGAAAAGAAAAGAGACAAATTGGCATGGTTTTAAGGAAAAGGTAAAAGTTATTTTTCCGAAAGGAGGAGAAAGATTGGTTAAAAAAGTTTTTGTTCCATTGTTAATCATGCTGTTCCTGGCTCCTCTGGCTTTCTCCCAGTCCCGAGAAACAGGGGCCATCGCCGGAACGGTGACCGACGAATCAGGTTCGCCGCTTCCCGGAGTGACCGTGACCATTTCCGGTCCCGCGCTGATGGGCACCAGGTCTTCGGTGACTGATGCCAGGGGTGTCTACCGTTTCCCGGCCCTGCCGCCAGGAACCTACACCCTCAAAGCCGAACTCCAGGGTTTCAGGGACGTGGTTAATACTAACGTCCGTTTGACCACGACCACCACCCTGACAGTTGACCTGACCATGCAACAGACCACCCTGGAAGAAGAAGTGACCGTTGTGGCCAAATCGCCCACGGTTGACGTCAAATCGACCGAAACCGCTTCCGTAGCTCTGACCAACGAAATTCTGCGGAACATGCCCTACAGCCAGTTCACCGCCGACATCGTCAACATGGCGCCGGGCGTCACCAACAACGTGGCCTTCGGAGCTTCCCAGAACACCGGTATTGCCTACACTATGGACGGCGTCAACGTGGCCGACCCGGAAGCCGGCTCGGCCTGGGTTTTTTCCGACCACAACATCGTTGAAGAAGCCAAAATTATGGGCGTGGGCCTGCCGGCAGAATACGGAAACTTCACCGGAGTTATTTTCAACCTGATTACCAAATCAGGCGGCAACAATTTCTCCGGCCATATGGAATTCAATTTCCAGGGCAAAAGAACCGACAAGCCGAAAGGACTGTGGGGCACCACCAACAACGGGGCCTACGTCGACGATTTCCCTGAGTTAACCTCGCCTCTGCTGAAACTGATGGACGTCAATGCCCACCTGGGTGGTCCCATCATCCGCGATAAGCTGTGGTTCTATGTCGGGCTTCAGTATTACCGCACCTGGCGCTATCCCACCGGCTTCCCTGAGGCCGTTGATTACAAGCAGCCCAGAAGTTTCTTCAAGTTATCTTCCCAACTGACAAACCTGACCATGACCGGCTCAGTCCAGATTGATACTTATAACGGAATCAACCGGGGAGCCGGAGCCACTGTTTCGCCCGAAGCTACCGTTACCCAGAAATCCCCCGAAGTGGTCGGCAACTTCAGCCTGACCAAGATTTTCAGCTCCAATACTTTCCTGGATGTCAAAGCTGCTTACTTCTGGGGCTATTACTACCTGGATCCAGAAGTTGGTATGTCCCCCTACATGCATTTTGATTTCGCCGACAACTTCCAGCGCTACAGCTCCGGCTATTTTTATTATGCTGACCGACAGCGCTTCCAGGCTAACGCCAGCTTGAGCCATTACGTAGAAGATTTTTATGGTTCCCATGACTTCAAGTTTGGCGCTGAGTTCGAGCGGTCCATGGCCCGCAGCCGCTACGGTTTTACCGGTGAAGGCGGAGAACTGGGCGACCACGTTCAATACTACGATTATTACGGTTATCCCTACCTGGCCTATCAATACGATGGTTATGACATCAACACCAGGTATACCAGGCTGGAAGTCTTCGCTCAGGATGCCTGGCAGGTGACCAAGAGGCTCAACATCAACGCCGGAGTCAGGTTCAGCCTGTACTGGGGCCAGGTCAAAGGTGTTCCCGGAAATGTTTATACCAACAACAGAATTTCTCCCCGCCTCGGCTTCACCTACGACCTGTTCGGGGATAAAAGCACCATCCTGAAAGCCCATTACGGCCACTTCTCCGAAGCCATGCTCACTGCCTATCATGACCGGATGAATCCCCCATCGGCCTACAGCAGCTACAACGGATATTATTATGATTGGTATGATGACGACGAAGACGGAATTTATGACGAGTGGCTCCTGTGGTTCTCTATTCCCCACGACCAGTACCTGATGGATTCGGACATCAAGCATCCTTACATGATCCAGTGGACGGTCAGCCTGGAGCGGGAAATCTTTAAGGATGCTTCTTTCAGCATTAGCTACATCAACCGGCGCTGGAAGAATTTGATCGGACCCATTGACCTCAACGCTGATTACGTCGAACAAACCGTAACCGTGCCCAGCTTTGGAACCTACACCGTCTATGAAAGAACTGCTGAAACCCTGGAAACTCCACAGTACTATATCACCAACCTCGACGGGGCGTACCAGGACTATCCCTGGATTCTGGAGAAGCCCTACCGCCGGTATCACGGCATCCAGTTCATGTTCAACAAGAGATTTTCCAACAGGTGGCAGTTGCTGGCTTCTTATACCCTGTCCAAGGCCTGGGGCACCACCGATAACGGCTTTGCCGACGACATCGGTTATGGCGGCAACGTCTACGACCCGAATTTCTGGATAAACAGCGACGGTAACTCCACTTACGACCCGACCCACATGATCAAGGTCCAGGGCACCTATGTCATTCCCAAGATTGAGCTGAGTGTTAACGTCTACTACCACGGAATTACTGGCAATGCCTGGACCACCCGTTACCGGACTTCGCGTTTCAACCAGGGAAGAATCACCTTCTTTATTGAGCCCAGGGGTTCCCACCACTACCCGATGGACCACCAGATTGACATCAGGCTGGAGAAGATTTTCACCTTTGCCAGCAAGTACCGGCTCGGTCTGATGGTTGACATCTTTAACCTGCTCAATGCTGACACCATCACCTCTTGGGGCACCCGCTGGATGTACGACTGGGATCCGACAATGTATCCTTCCACTAATGGTCACCAACTGTACGGTCTCGTTAACGCCAGACAGGCTCGAGTCGGCATCCGTCTGATCTTCTGATAATTCAGAGCTCCAGTCCGGGGGCGGCGGAGAAATCCGCCGCCCCTTTTTTTATCTATGCTATAATTAGGATTGATGAAAAAAGGGCTGATTCTATTGCTGGCCATAGTTCTGGCTGGGCTCTCTACCTTCATTTTCTTATCCAGGGATTCCGGGCTCAAATCGGTTCGCGGTCAGAAGAATTTCAATATCATCTTGATTACGGTAGATACCCTCAGGGCCGACCGGCTCGGCTGCTATGGCTTTACCCCAAACGTTACCCCGACCATGGACAGGATGGCCGCCTCTGGGGTGCGGTTTGAAAACTGCATTGCCCAGACCCCGCTAACCCTGCCTTCCCATACCACCATCCTGACCGGAACCCTCCCTATCCATCATGGCGTCCGCGATAACGGCGGATTTGTGGTTCCCCCCCAGCTCCAGACCATGGCCGAAACCTTCAAATCCGCCGGCTACCAGACTGCGGCTTTCGTTTCGGCTTACGTCCTGGACTCCAAGTGGGGTTTGAACCAGGGCTTTGATTACTATTTTGACCGGTTTGACCTGGGAAGGTTTGAAAAAATTTCTCTGGGTGAAGTCCAGCGCCGGGCTGAAGAAACAATAGACGAAGCCCTGAACTGGCTGGAAAAGAATAAATCTCAAAAATTTTTCGCCTGGATTCATCTCTATGACCCCCACACTCCTTATGAACCGCCAGAGCCATACCGGAGCCAGTTTGCCGACCGACCCTACCTGGGCGAAATTGCCTACACCGATAGCCAGTTAGCCCGCTTCTGGGGTTTCCTGGAAAAAGAGCGACTGCTCAATAACCTGTTCCTGGTGCTGGCTTCTGACCACGGCGAAAGCCTGGGAGAGCATGGCGAGACCACTCACGGCTTCTTCGTCTACCAGGAAGGTATTCACGTGCCCCTAATTTTTGTCACTCCTTTTGAGCGCTTCCAGGGCAAGACTTACTCGGGGGTAGTAACCCTGGCCGATATCATGCCCACACTGCTGGAGATGACCGGCTTACCTATCCCGGCTGAGGTTCAGGGCCAGAGTCTTATCCGCTACTTCAGCGGCCGAAAAAAACCGGTGGACAACCTGGCCTATTCCGAGACATTCTATCCCCGTTACCACTACGGCTGGTCTGAACTGCGCAGTTTTCAGAACAACCGCCACAAGCTGATTATTGCCCCGGTGCCCGAGCTCTACGACCTCAAAGCCGACCCGGACGAGCAGAAGAACCTGGTTTACACAGAAAAGAAAGTCTACCAGGAACTGACCAGGCTGGCTGAAGACTTTGAGAAAAAAGCCGGAGACAGAGCCATCGAGCCAGATTTCGCCTCGGTGGATGAAGAGACCAGGGAAAAGCTGGCCGCCCTGGGCTACCTCGGTTCCTTCGTCGACCCCTCCAAGCTGGCCGGGAAAAAACTGGCCGACCCCAAAGATAAAATCAACATCTTCAATGAAATCTCCCGGGCCCGGGAAACGGGGATGGCCGGAAACTTTGAGGAAGCCATAGCCACCCTAAAAAAAATCCTGGAAGAAGACCCGACCATCAGCGACGGTTTTTTTGCCCTGGGCAACGTCTATTTCAAAGCCCGGAAATTCCAGGAAGCGGTGGAAGCCTTCAGCCGGGCCCTGGAACTTAAGCCCGACGATTCCTTCGCCGTGATTAACGTGGCCAACTGTTATGCCGCCCTGAACAAACTGGAGCTGGCCGAAAAATTCATTCAGGACCAGGTGCAGCGGGGATTCGACGACCCGCAGTTCTACCACGTGCTGGGAACGCTCTATGCCCTGAGAAACAACTACGATAAAGCCCTGCCCTATTTTGAGGAATGCCTGAGGAAAAACCCTCGCTCCGCCTCGGCCCACAACGCCATCGCCGCCATCTGCCTCAACCGCGACGACCTGGCCTGCGCCGAACAACACCTGCGGGCAGCCCGGGAACTCAACCCGACCCTGTTAAACCTGCGCTACAACCTGGCCCAGCTCTATGAAAAACAGAACCGGCTGGCGGAAGCCATGGACCTTTACCAGCAGGAGATTGCCGACTCCCCCAGCCACTTCAAAGCCCTGTTCAACCTGGCCCGGCTTTACCGGCTGCAGCACCGGGAGCAGGAAGAACTGGAAACCCTGCAGCGGGCACTCCAGGCCGACCCCAATTTCCCCCTGACTTATTTTTATATAGCCCGGATTTATCTCCGGCGGGGCGAACGCTTTCAGGAAGCGATTGAGCTGGTGAAAAAGGGTCTGGAACTTAAACCGGAAAAGGACAACCTGCCGCTGGGCTATTTTCTCCTGGCCGACCTCTATAACCGCCTGGGAAACTATGCCGCCTCGGACGAGTATGCCCGCAAGGGACAGCAGCTGGTCAATTCTTCCCGCTGAGGGGCCGGTTTCGGTTTTTCTCCCGGCAGGAATCCGCTCAGAAATCGAACTTGAGCTTCTTTTCTGATTTCTTGTTTTCGATTTTGTTATTTATCGTTACCGTGAGACTGAAAGGACTCTGGCCGCTTATCTCTGACTGGAATTCCAGGTCGTAGCTCTGGTTGAATCTGTCCTTCAGTTCTTCAGGTGTCAGAGAAATTTCGACGGCCCGGCTGTCCTCCCGGATTTTCTTACCGCTGGAATCTTCAATTTCAATCTTCACCTCAATCACCGTTTCCAGCCTGTCCTGGTGAGCTTTGAGCCAGATCTGGTTGTAAGGCAGGCTGACCACAATCCGGGCCTGTCCTTCACCTGTCCGGTCCATCCTGACCTCGAAATCCAGGGCCCGGCTGCCCTCAAACATCCGGCCACCGGGTTGATTCCAGCTAACCTGGGTCTGGGTGATTTCAGCAATCTGCTGGGCGCTGGCCGGGTCCAGCTGGTAATTGCCATTCCAGAAGCGGTCGATGAAATAAATCTGGTAAAAGCCGTAGTGCCAGATTTCCACCGGAAAGCCATAAAAACTCTGGCCGCGGGGATAAGTTTCCCGGTGGTCCGGCGGCCCGAGCGTTATCCAGATGCGTCCCCGGTCGCTGAGCCAGCCCTGTTTGCCGCCTTCGCCAAAGAGCTTGTTGGCCTGGTTAATCCGGATGAAATATTCTTCCTTGAATTCATTGATAGCCGTCCCTGGCACCGGGTCCCGGCGCTTCCAGAATTCATCCATGAAGTTTTTTCTCTCAGTGGGCGGCAGCTGCAGGAATATCTTCCTCTCCTCGGGGGTGATGGTATACCTGACGGTTGATAAAAATTCCTTCTCTTCCGGGCTGAGGGTTTTTTCCAGCCGGCGGCTGCTGCAACCGTTGAGAATAACCAAAACCAGCAGCAGGGAGAGAAAAGCCCAGGAGATTTTTGGTTTGATTTTTATCATGAGTCCTTTTTATATTATACCACAAGCCAGGCTGATGGCCGCCACTATTTCTCACCCCCACTTCCCAGCGGCCAGCTTTTCCTTGACAACCCCCGCCCCCAAACCTATATTAAATTTGTACAGAAAGAGGAAGAGCGGCATGGAAATTCTGATGAAAATAAAGGGTCTGGTGGTAGACCCGATTTCCAGGATGCCCATCGTGGTGCTGGAAGACCCCCTGTCTGACCGGATTCTGCCTATCTGGATCGGCGTCTTTGAAGCCAACGCCATCGCCCTTAGCCTGGAGGGCATTCCCACCCCGCGCCCGATGACCCACGACCTCATCAAGAATTTCCTGGACCAGCTTCACATTTCTGTTGACCGGGTCGTGGTTAATGATGTGCGGGATAACACCTTTTATGCCATTATCTATTGCCGGCATAACGACATTCCCTACCTGATTGACTCCAGGCCCTCCGACGCCATCGCTCTGGCCCTCAGGCTCAACGCCCCGATTTATGTGGATGAGGAAGTCATCAAGAAAGCTCACAGCCTTAAGAGCGAAGAAAACCTGGAGAACTCGGAAAAACTCAAGCAGTGGCTGGAAAGCCTCAAGCCCGAAGACCTGGGTAAATACAAGATGTAAAGCCGGCGGCTCAGGTCTTGATGCTCAGTAACAGATAAACTCCCAGCAACAGGAATATTATCTGCGGGCTCCAGGCCGCCAGAAAAGGCCCCAGCCAGCCGGCCAGTCCCAGGCTTCGAAAAACAGCCAGGCTCTGCCAGTAGAGAAACACTCCGGCCAGGCTGGCCGCCAGCGGCCAGAGGAAGCCCCGGGGACCAAGCCACCCGGCCAAGGCACAGGCCAGAAGAATCAGCACCAGCCCCGACAGCGAAAAGGCCAGGCGGAACTCAGCCTCCAGCCGAAAGCGTCCGGCCGGCAGGCCCGATTCTTCCATCTCACGCGCATATCGGTTGAGCTCGGCCCGGTTCATGGTGGCCGGTTCTTGCCATTCCCTCAGAAAATAACCTCCAGCCCCCGGTAGGTCAAGGAAGGTCTCGGCAAACCGCCTTAGAGTTGAACTCTGACCGCTAAAGGTTCTTTCCCAGCCGTTCCGCAGGATTAAACCGCCGCCTTCAATCAGGGCTTCTCGGGCCAAGACCATCCGCCTGAAGCCCGGTTGCTCCTTTTCTACCTCCAGGTAGAACAGGCGGTACAGAAGCCGCCTTTCGGGGACCAGTAGCTCGTAATGATAGAAGTCTCCGGTTTCTCCCGACCGCAACCAGTAGCGGTTGAGATAGCTGAAGG
>DMVN01000051.1 GCA_003476685.1 Acidobacteriota bacterium
GGTGAAGGTCAGGGAGCCAGCGGCCAGATTCCCTGGCGACCGGCAGTGGGTGGAAAAAACCATCAGAAAAATGAGCCTGGAGGAGAAAATCGGGCAGCTGGTAGTAACCCGTTACACCGGCGAATTTTTTAATTACGACAGTCCCTACCTCAAAAACCTGGAAGAGCTGGTAAAAAAATATCACCTGGGCGGGCTGATTCTGTTCGGCGGGGAAGCACTGGAAACAGCCTATTTCAACAACCATTTCCAGAAGCTGGCCCGGGTACCATTGCTGATTGCTTCCGACCTGGAGCGGGGTACCGGAAACCAGGTGACCGGAGCCACGCTTTTTCCGCCGCTCATGGCCCTGGGGGCGGCCGATTCAGAGGAACTGGCTTATGAGATGGGTCGGGTTACGGCCCTTGAGGGCCGGGCCCTTGGCATCCATATGACTTATGCCCCGGTGGTTGATGTCAACATCAATCCCGACAATCCTATCATCAACACCCGCTCGGTGGGGGAAGACCCGGAGCAGGTAGCCAGGATAACCAGGGCTTTCATCAAGGGCTGTCAGTCCCACGGGATGATGGCCACGGCCAAACATTTTCCTGGCCACGGCGATACCGACCAGGATTCACACAGCCTGCTACCGGTCATCAAAGCCAATGAAGAACGGCTCAGGCGGGTGGAACTTTACCCCTTCCAGGCAGCAATTGAGGCCGGGGTCGACTCCATCATGACGGCCCATCTTTATCTACCGGCACTGGAGCCGGAAGAAGGCCTGCCGGCCACTCTCTCGCCCCGAATCCTGACCGGTTTGCTCAGGCAACAGCTGGGGTTCAAGGGTCTCATTGTCACCGACGCCCTGGAGATGCGAGGAATTACCGGCTATTTTGGCGACGAGGAAGCTGCTCTCCGGGCTTTACAGGCTGGGGCTGACCTGTTGCTCCTGCCACCGGACCCGGTCCGGGTCATAGAACGCCTGACCCGGGCGGTAAGAAGCGGGGAGTTGCCGCTCAGCCGGGTGGAGGAATCCTTGCGCCGGGTGCTGCTGGCCAAGACCAGGCTGGGACTGCACCGCAACCGCTACGTCAGCCTGGAGCGCCTGCCTTTGATCCTGGGACGGCAGGAATTCCGGGACCTGGCCAGGAAGGCTTTTGCTTCAGCCATCACCCTGGTCAAGAACGATAATAACCTGCTGCCCCTGGGGGAGAACAAGAAGGTGGTGCTTCTTTCCCTGAGCAGCGACCCGGGCGATTATTTTGCCGGTCGCCGACTGGCGGCTGAAATATCAGGCCGGTTGCCCGGCCCCCGGGTTTTTTACGCTGACGGCGATACAGGAAAGGAAAAACTGGAAGAAGCTTTTTCCGCCGCTGCCGGAGCTGACCTGGTGGTGGCCGCTCTTTTCTCCAGCCTGAGGTCAGGCAAAGGCACCGTTGACCTGGAACCGGCTCACATCGATTTCATAAAAAGGTTAAAGGCAGCTGGCCTTCCGGTGGTGGCCCTTTCTTTCGGCAGTCCTTATTTCCTGCGGCATTTTCCGGAAATTGACGGGTATGTCTGTCTTTACCGCAACACCCCCGAGACCCAGGAACTGGCGGCCAGGGCTTTGTGCGGAGAAATCCAGGTTTCCGGCCATCTGCCAGTTTCGCTGCCGGGGCTTTTCCCCCGTGGTCACGGTTTAATCCTGGAAAAAATCAAGGAGGAAAAATGAAATACAAGAATCTGGGTCAGACCGGAGTCAAAATCTCGGAATTGTGCTTCGGGACCATGTCCTTCGGAGCTGAGGCTGATGAGAAAACTTCGGCCGAAATGTTTGCTTACTGCCGGGAAAAAGGCATTAATATCTTCGATTGTGCCGACCTTTACGCCAAAGGCCGGTCGGAAGAGATCCTCGGACGTCTGGTCAAAGACTGCCGGGAAGAAGTACTGATTACCAGCAAGGTTTATTTTCCCACCGGCCCGGACATCAACGCCATGGGGGCCAACCGGCGCCACATCAGGTATGCGGTGGAAGCCAGCTTGCGGCGGCTGGGAACCGACCGGATTGACATCTACTTTGTTCATCGCTTTGACGACATTACACCGCTCGAAGAAACCTTGAGGGCCCTGGATGACCTGGTCCACCAGGGAAAGATTCTGTACCTTGGCCTGAGCAATTTCAGTGCCTGGCAGGTGGAGAAAGCCATCGGCCTGGCCGCCCTCCACGGCTGGGCCCCGGTAGCCTGCATTCAGCCCATGTACAACCTGGTCAAGAGGCAGGCCGAGGTGGAAATCCTGCCCCTGGCTGAAGCGGAAAAACTTGGAGTGCTGGCTTACAGCCCGCTGGCCGCCGGCTTGCTTTCGGGCAAGTACGGGAAGGATAGGCGTCCTCCCACCGGCCGACTACTCGAACATAAAATTTACCAGGTTCGTTACGGCGATAACTGGATTTATGAAGTAGCTGAGCGCTTCACCGAATTTGCCCGAAACCGTGGTTTCAACCCGGTCAGCCTGGCCATCGCCTGGGTGGGCAGCCATCCGGCGGTGACCGCTCCGATTATCGGGGCCAGGAATGTCGAGCAGCTCAAAGAGGCCCTGGCCGCGACCGAAATTGAAATGACCGAAGAACTAAGGCTGGAAATTTCCCGTCTGTCACCAGAACCGCCGCCGGCCACTGACCGCTCCGAAGAAAAAACCGAGACTCATTTCCCGATCAGAAAATAAGCCCGGTAGACTGTCAGAGAAAAGAGCTGGCGACTATTAGAGGTTGCAATCTCTCGCCCCGTTTAATAGCATAGTGCTGTTAGGTCAAGAAACTCCAGGTCCTGGAGCTACAGGCTGTCGGTTGAAAGGAAAAAGCGAATAAATAATAGGTTAGATAAGAATAGAGTTAGATAAGAATAGAAAGAGAGTCAGATAAGAAAAGAATAATCAATTCAAGGACAAGCCAGATGAAAAAAACGCTCAGTTCTTTTTTAATTCTCTTTTGTTTCATCCTTGTAATGCTAATTACCGGTTGCCGGGAGGAAAAAGTTCCCGGGGCGGGCCCGGAGAAAGTAGGGGTGGATTTTTCCGGCCGGATGGTGGTCCCGGTTAACCAAGTAGTAGAACCCTACGGTCAGCAGGTCCAGTTACCGGGCCTGCGGCCACAGGGGCTGGCCCTTTCCCCCGACGGAAAGCTGGTGGCCGTTTCTGGCAAAAGCAGTGAGCTGATTATCATCGACCCAATCGACCTAAGGATCTTGCAGAAAGTGCCGTTGCCGTCCGAAAGCCAGAATGAACCATTTCCTGAGACTGCTTCCGGCAACATTCTGGAACCGGATACCAAAGGCCAGCTCAGCTATAATGGTCTGGTTTTTTCTCCCGACGGAAAACACCTTTACCTGAGCAACGTCAACGGCAGCCTTAAAGTCTTTTCTGTTTATTCAGATGGTCAGGTCAGACCTTCACATACTATCCTGCTGCCGCCAGCCAATGCCCCCAGACGGGAGGAAGAGATCCCGGCCGGGTTGGCTTTCAGCCGGGACGGTAAGAAACTCTATGTCTGCGGCAACCTGTCCAACCAGCTCCTGGAAATTGATATCGCCAGCGGCCGCGTTTTGAGAGTCTTTCCGGTGGGAGTGGCTCCTTTTGAGGTGGTGTTAAAAGAAAATAAAGCCTATGTCAGCAACTGGGGCGGACGTCGGCCCGGCCCTGAAGACCTGACCGGCCCGGCCGGCCGGGGAACGGTGGTCAGGGTTGACCCGAAAAAATTCATTGCCAGCGAGGGTTCGGTTTCGGTTATCAACCTGGATTCAGGCCAGGTGCTTAAAGACATCCTGGTCCATCTGCATTCTTCCGCCCTGGCTCTGTCGCCCGACGGCCGTTATCTGGTCTGCGCCAATGCCGCTTCCGATAACCTGAGTGTAATCGATACGGTTAAGGATGAAGTGGTAGAAACCATCTGGGTCAAACGCAGCCCGGCCGACCTGTTCGGGGCTTCACCCAACGCCCTGTGTTTTCTGCCAGACGGAAAGAAGTTGCTGGTAGCCAACGGCACCCAGAATGCCGTGGCCGTGGTCGATTTCAAGCCAAAGAACAGAAAATCCCGCCTGCTCGGCCTGATCCCTGTCGGGTGGTTTCCGGGAGTCCTGGCCTGGGACGGTCGCAGTCAGAAACTCTGGGTGGCCAATATCAAGGGCCTGGCTGACCGACCCCGGACTGATGACTCCACCGGGATGACCGGCTTTAATACTCATCAATATTACGGCTCGCTTTCGGTCTTCAGCCTGCCCGGGAAAAAGGAGCTGGCCAGATTGACGGAAAAAGTCCTGGCTAATTTTCACCGGGAAAGAATTGAGCAAGCCCTCAAAAAGCCGAGAACAAACGTCAGGCCCAGACCTGTGCCCGAGAGAATTGGCGAGCCTTCTCTGATTAAACATGTAGTTTATATCATCAAGGAAAACCGCACCTACGACCAGATTCTGGGTGATGTGCCCGAGGGTAACGGCAACCCGTCCCTGTGCTTATTTGGCGAAGAGGTAACTCCGAACCAGCATCGCCTGGTGCGGGAATTTGTGCTGCTGGATAATATTTACTGCAGCGGTATCCTTAGCGCCGACGGCCACCAGTGGTCAACCACGGCTTTTGGCACCGATTATTTGGAGAAATCCTTTGCCGGCTGGCCCCGGAGTTATCCTGACGGCATGGGTCCGGACGAGGCCGATGCTCTGGCCTATGCTCCCAGCGGTTTTATCTGGGATAACTGTCTGAAACACGGAGTCAGCCTCTGGAATTTCGGAGAATTTGCCATGCCCGATTGCGGCTGGGCTGACCCTGAGAGGACGGGCGAGCCAGGCTGGCTTGATTTCTGGAACGAGTATCTTTACGGAAAGGGTGAGGTTAGAATCGGCAGCCAGCCAGCGATTCCTTCCATCGCCAGCTTCACTTCGACTGACTACGTCGGCTGGAACATGAATGTCCCCGATGTCTGGCGGGCCCGGTTCATAAAAAATAAAATCAAAGAATGGGAAGAGAAGGGCGAAATGCCCCAGCTGGTTCTGATCTGCCTGCCCGTAGACCATACCAGCGGGACCAAAGCCGGGATGCCCACGCCCCGGGCGGCGGTGGCCGATAACGACCTGGCCCTGGGCCAGATTGTGGAGGCCTTCAGCCACAGCAGTTTCTGGAAAGAGATGGTTATCCTGGCCATTGAAGATGACCCCCAGAATGGGTTTGACCACGTCAGCGGCTACCGGACGACAGCCTACCTGGCCGGGCCTTATGTTAAAAGGGGCGCAGTCATTAGCACCCATTACAACACCACCAGTGTTCTCCGGACGATTGAACAGATTCTGGGCCTGCCACCGATGAACCAGTTCGATGCCTCGGCTACCCCAATGTTTGATTGCTTCACCGATGAACCAGATTTCCGTCCCTACACTGCTCTTCCCAACCGCATTCCGCTGGATGAATTGAACCCCGAACCCAAGAAGATCGCCGATAAACTCTTGAGGAAAAATGCTCTGGTTTCGGCCAGGTTGAATTTCCGCCAGGTTGATGCCTGTCCGGAGACCGTGCTCAACCGCATCATCTGGCATGCGGTCCGCGGTTCAGGGGAACCTTATCCGGACTGGGCCGTGACTGTGGTCCAGGATGATGATTGAACCCTGAATTGACGATCAGTCGTGGTAAAAAAGAATAGAAATATTAAACTGCTGGCTTAAAGCCGGGAATCTGAGCCGGCCATTTTTTATCCACCAGAATAACCAGAATAATAGGGGCCAGGAGTTAATAGAAGCCATTGCCCTCTCAGGTCAGGCGCCAAAACTATAGTGTTCTCTGCCTGAGAGCTTCTGGCCTTTAGGTCTAATGTCTCCTGGTCTCCGCTTCAAGCCGTTTTCTAGCGGATAAAAGTATTAAAAAGCAGCTTGAAGGTGCCATGGGTCTGGGCCCGGTGCTGGGCCCGAAGACCGATCAGGATCACCTGGCCCTGCCCGTAGGCGGCCTCGACCATGGCCGCCTTCTTGCTCAGGTATTGCTCGCCTATCAACCAGCCGCTCTGCAGCAATTCTTTTTCTGCGTAACGAACCACCACCCGGTACTTTTCGCTGCCCGGGCCGGGAAGAATTTCAAAGACCGGACTCTCGGAGAAAAGAACCAGTCCCTTTTCCGGAAGGCCATAGGCCAGGGGATTCAGGTTGTCGAAAGAAGCCTTAAGAGTGGAGCCAGGGCAGAAGAATTCTCTGGAATCAACCTCAGCTACCACGTTTCTCAGACTTAGGCCGAATTTTTCTATGGCCAGATTGCCGGCTGCACCCAGGCAGACCAGGACGCCGCCGCGGTTAATGAATTCTTTCAATTTTTCCAGTCCTTCCGGGCCCAGCCCGCTGCGGTATTCTGGCGGATAATTGGCGAAGCGGCGGGAACTCTCCCTGACTTCTCCCATGATCATGGCCGTTGAGTCATGGGGCAGTATCAGCAGGTCGATTTTTTTGGCCAGCTGACCGCTTTTAATATCGGCATCCCTGATGGTGAGGT
>DMVN01000064.1 GCA_003476685.1 Acidobacteriota bacterium
GCAGCTGCGACCAGGCCGTGCGTTTTATGAGAAAACTGGTCAGTTCCGGGCTTGAAGAGTTGTAGCCCGGCTAAGAAAATAAGACTGCGGTTTATTTGGTCTGAAGGCCAAGAACTGTTACTCCATACTTCCATCCAGGCCTAACCTCAGCTCTTAAAAAAAGATAGATTAATAATATTATTGAATTTAACGCTTGCTAAAAGTCTAAATAACTGTGTGGTTGAATCTAAGTGAAATGTCGTTTCCAGCTGAAAATTAGGGGCTGGTCGGTAGAACCAGGCGTCCGCTTATTTTAATCAACGGGCTGGTTTTTAGTTATTTAACTGATTGGACGACTAAATTAGTTGCCACCAATCATCATTTTCTGGTATTTAAATCAAAATTATTATTTAAGGAGGAAAAATGAGTTATCAAAGGATGAAATCCCTGATGGTGTTGATTCTGGTTATGGCCTTAACCTTTTCTCTTTTCAGTTATTCCTATGGGCAGCAAAAACGGCATGAATTTTCGGTCGGTTACGGCCTGGTGACTTCGAGCCAGATAGCCGATATCCTGACCAACATTCTGCTCATCACCATTACCATAGGTCAGGCAGCCAAGGTGGATAACAAATATCCCGGGGCCTTCATCCTGAGCTACAAATACTCCGGCCGGTCCAGGCTGGCCTTCGGTCTGACCTTTGCCTATGACCGGGCTTCGGGTAACCTGGCCATGTCCAACATTCCGGTCGGGACCTATTCTGAAAATTATTATACCGGGGCGGTGGAAATGGATTACCGCTTCATCAACCGGAAGAACTTCTGCCTTTATTCGGGACTGGGCCTCGGCCTGACCGTCAGGAAGGGAACCTATACCTATTCAGATACCGAAACTTCATCCAGCTCCTTTCCGGTGGTCCAGGTCACTCTTCTGGGCTTCAGGATAGGGGATAAGATAGCCCTGTTTGGCGAGTTAGGTGGCGGCTACAAGGGCGTCTTTCATGGTGGAATCAGAGCCAGTCTGTAGGCATCAGGTTTTGAGCTTGGGACTCTCTTTTTTCGGCTGCGGCCAGGGCTGTCAGCCGTCTTCAGTGCCAGCCGACCTGCCGGAAAACTTCGGCTATGACCCGGTTGCCGGGGCCGTCGCCTCGGGCCACGCTGACTGAAACCGTCGGCCCGGCAGCTTCCTGCATCCTGGCCACTTCGGCATGGGAAAAGCCGGGGCAGAGCAGAACCGAATGCAGCCCTTCTTCTGCCACCAGTTTTCGGGCCAGGTCATAGGCCTGGTCGGCAGTTTTCACCACCTGGACGAATAGCTTCATCAGGCTGCTTTCCACCACGGCCCGATGTTTTTCTGGCTCGGCATCCGGCGCCTTGCTGAAAACAATGGTCTTGAATTTCATGGCCATTCCTTCCTGCTTTTAGTTTAATTTATGTTGTCTTTTGGCTCAATAAGCAAAACTCAGGCCGAACAGAAAATTCCGGCCCGGGTCCGGCCTGGAATCCGGGTCCGGTCGGGCCAGGTATTCTTTGTCCAGCAGGTTGTTAATCCGAAAATAGAGCCTGAACCAGCGATTGAGATTATAGGCTGCCTTGAGATTTATAAGACTGTAGCCAGGGATGGCAATTTCCGACGGTCCTGGGTTTTCTTTCCTGGCCTGGAAATAACCGTTAACTTCCAGGTTAAAACGTCCAAACCATACCCGGCTGCCAAGAATCAGCCGCTGGGGTGGAATGTCGTTCAGGGGGCCAGCCGAGACCAGGCTTTTCCCGTCATAGAGAAAACCGTTGCCGAAGACCGATAAGCGCGAGACCGGGAAATATTCCCACTCCAGTTCCAGGCCTTTAATCCGGCCTTGCTCCACGTTGCCGTAGGTATAGAGGTCTGTTCCTATCAGGTATCTTTCCACCAGGTTATCAATGCGGTAGCTGAAGGCATAGAATCCGAGGAAAAGGCGGCGACCGGTAATTTTGAGCCCGGCATCAATATTCTGGCTGGATTCGTTCTTGAGGTCCGGGTTGGCGATGATAAAACCGCGTCCGGTTATACCGGTGTAAAATTTCTCGTTCAGGTCGGGAGTGCGATAGGCCCGGGAGAAATTGGCAAACAGGGATACCTGGCGGAAGAGCTGGTAAGAGGCGGCCACAAAACCGGTCAGAGCCTCTTTGCTGGTGGTCAGGATTTCTCCACCGGTTTCAGCCCTGGATTTCAGAAAATCGAGCCTCAGGCCGCCGACCAGGTCCAGCCGGGGCAGGCCGGAGTAATCCAGAGTCAGAAATAACCCGGAATCAGTCCGGCGCCCCCCGGCGTACGGGTATTCATCTATTATTTCGGTCAGGTTACCGGAGCTGTCATAATTAATGTACTGGTTATAAGCCCGGGCCCTGGCCCGGCCGTAGAGGTCAGCTCCGGCGTTAAGCCTGAATTCAGGACCCAGGTGGTATTCCAGGGCTAATTGCAGACCGAAATCGGTGCTTTCCGTCCGGGCAAAGCTTTCCTGTCTCTTCACCAGGTTCTGGATCCGGTCAGCCCGGGTTTCGAGGAAATAGGGATTCAGGTAGA
>DMVN01000062.1:0-3792 GCA_003476685.1 Acidobacteriota bacterium
GTGGTGGTCTTGCCGCTTCCGGTGGTCCCGGTCACCAGGACCAGGCCCCGCGGATAAAAGGCTATTTTTTCCAGGACTTCCGGCAGCAACAGTTCCCGGATGGTTTTAACTTCCAGCGGGATAATTCTCAGAGAAATGGCCAGGGTTCCCCTCTGGTAATAGATGTTTCCCCGGAAACGGCCGAAACCAGACAGGCTGTAGGCCAGGTCGACGTCGAAATCTTCCTTGAGTTTCTTCCTCTGATAATCGGTCATGATCTGGTTGGCCAGGTCCTCGGTATCCCCACCCGTCAGGCGGGGAAATCCGACCAGGGGAATGAGTGTGCCGTGAACCCTGATCATCGGATGATTCCCGGCTTTTAAGTGCAGGTCCGAAGCATCTCTTTCAATAGCAATTTTGAGCAGATCATCAATAATCATCAAACCCTCCCTGAGTTCCTAAATTTTTATCACAAAGGCCCATTTTTTGTTCCTGTTTGACGGCTTGGAGCTCAGGCTTTCGCCGTAATTCATCCTCTGGCTCGCGTTCATCTTTCCCGGCTTCTCCCAGCCCGTCCTGTTTTCAGCCTTAAATTGTTTTTATAGTAAATCAACCGCCGGCGGTTGTCAATTTAAAACTCTGCTTCCGGCTGGTTCCTTCCAGTTTAGACGCTTTCTCCGCAGTAGGGACAGACCCTGGTCTTATAAGGCAGAGGACGGCGGCAGTTCCAGCACAGGTCCGACCGTCTCTGCTCCCGGGCCTTAATCCGGGCGAAGATGTCGTCCAGCTCACTGGTTTTTTCTTCTTTGCCCTTTATCCGGGACAGTTCCCTGATTATTTCCGAAGCGCTCTGGACCCGGTCTTCTACCCGGGGGGCCAGGCAGCGCATGATCAGGACATCCACCTCTTTGGGCACTTTCATGTTTTTCAGACGGGGCGGGGTTATCTTGCCCTGCTGGGCCTTTTCCAGGATCTTGAAAGGGTCAGGGTCAAAAATTGGCGGGCGCCCCACGATCATTTCATAAAATATACAGCCGATGGAATAGATGTCGGAGCAGTAGGAAGCCTTGCCCAGAAATTGTTCCGGGGCCATGTAAGGCGGCGAGCCTATCCGGGTTGAGGCGTACTGAGTGGAGTTAAGCCAGGCCGAGGTGCCGAAATCGGTGATCTTGACCGTGCCTTCCTCGGAGATCAGGATGTTAGAAGGCCTCAGGTCGCGGTGAATGATTTTATTCTTGTGGGCGTGGTCCACGCCGTAGGCAATCTGCTTGACAATATCCACCGCCCGTTCGGCCTCCAGGATTTTCTCTTTTTCCAGGATTTTCTCCAGGGATTTGCCCTTGACGTATTCCATGACCATGAAGAAAACGTCTTTTTCCTTTTCCGCCGCCAGCACCCGGACGATGTTGGGATGGTTGAGGGCGGCCTGCAGCCGCGGTTCCTTCAGCAGCTTGAACAGCTCCTGTGATTGCTTGTGCGGGACCTTGATGGCCACCTTGATATCCAGCCAGGTATCCCGGGCCAGGTAAACCGAGCCGAACCCGCCACTGCCGAGGGATCTCAGTATTTCGTACTTGCCTACTTTCTGTCCCTGAAGAAACATGTCACCAGTTCCAGAAATGAGAAATCAAACTCAGGGCGGCCAGAACTGCCGTTTCCGTTCTCAGAACCCGGCTGCCGAGCGATAGCCCCTGGAAGCCAGCTCTGTCCATTTGTTCTTTCTCTTTTTCAGCCCAGCCGCCTTCCGGCCCGGCCAGCAGATAAACCTCACTGGCCCGGCTGTTTATCAGTATATCACGAAAATAGCGCTGGCTATCCTCATCCAGATAAAATTTTAGACCCTCCGCTTTTTTTGACAGGGCTGCTTCCAGCGGCAGCGGGTAACCGATATGCGGTAGTAAGCCGCCCTTGCACTGCTTCAGTGCTTCCCGGGCAATGGCCTCCCAGCGCTGGTGCTTTTTCTCCAGCCGCTCGGGCGGCAGCGGTTGCGACCTTTTGGTTAGCAGTGGCTGGATTTCGGCCACGCCCAGTTCGGTGGCTTTCTGAACCAGGAAGTCAAAAGTCTCAGCCCTGGTCAGCCCCAGGCCCAGGACCACACGGGTCTTAAGGGTTTCTTGAACTGCCTGAAGCGGCCGCAGTCTGGTCCTTTTGGCCCCCACTTCTTCCACCTCGGCCAGGAGCCTCCGGCCCCGGCCATCGGTCAGCCAGATTTTCTCGCCCGGTTTGACCCTGGCCACCCGGGACAGGTGGTGATGTTCTCGTCCTTCCAGAAAAAAAGGAGCTCCGTTTTCAGGCAATTTATCGATGAAAAATTGATTACTGGTCACTGTCCTCGCTTCCGGTTACCTGCTGATATTTTTCCAGAACCGAGCGGTCGACCTCCTCCAGCTTCTCCCCTCTCAGCTCTGCCAGCCGGCTCAAAAGAGCCTTCTGTTCTCTGTCCAGTTTTTCCGGAGTTTTAACCACTACCCGGACATAGAGGTCTCCGCTGCGGTGACTGCCGAGCTCTTTCAATCCGGCGCCCCGTACCTTAAAGACTTCGCCCGATTGCACCCCGGCTGGTACCTTGAGGATTTCATGGCCTCGCCCCAGCAGCGGAATGGCTACTCTGGTTCCGAGGGCAGCCTGAGAGAAACTCAGGTCTATCTGGCAGTAAAGGTCCCGTCCTTTGCGCTCAAAGAAGGGGTGTCGCCTGACTCTTATGATTACATACAGGTCTCCGCGGGCCTGGCCCAGGTCTCCGGCCTCACCTTCTCCTGAAATTCGCAGCCTGGTGCCGTCATCAACTCCGGCCGGGACCTTGACCTTTAACTGCCTTTTCTGCTTGACCCGGCCGGTCCCCTGGCACTCCTGGCAGGGGGTGGCAATTATTTCCCCCAGCCCGTCGCAGTGAGAACAGGTCCGGGTGATGGTGAAAAAGCCCTGCTGGTAGCGCAGCTGACCGCGTCCCTGACAGGCCGGGCAGGTAGTTTTCCTGGTTCCCGGTTTTAACCTGGAGCCCTGGCAGACCGGGCAGAGTTCATGACGGGTAATTTTTAGTTCTTTTTCTGTGCCGGCGGCCACCTCTTCCAGGGTTATCTGCAGCTCAAGGGCCAGGTCACGCCCGCGCTGGGCCCTTGGCCGGCGGGCCGTTTCGCCGCCGAAAAACTCCGAAAAGCTGAAGCCAAAGAGGTTTCCGAGGATATCCTCAAAATCCTGGAACACAGAAGAATCGAAACCTCGGAAGCCCTCATAGCCATGTCCCTGTAAACCCTGGTGGCCATAGCGGTCATAGATGGCCCGCTTGTCCGGGTCAATCAAAACGCTGTAGGCTTCGGCCGCTTCCTTGAATTTCTCCTCGGCTTCCTTATTCCCGGGGTTGCGGTCTGGATGGTATTTGAGGGCTGCCTGGCGGTAGGCTTTTTTTATTTCTTCGGCCGTGGCCTGTCTGGAGACGCCGAGCACTTCATAGTAATCCTTCTTCATCCCTGCTCCTCACCTCCTTCTGCCTCCGCTCGATTATCTCCTGTAGCTGTTCCGGCAGCAGACCGGCCGAGGGCTTGATTTCGATTTTTTGCTGACGCCCGGTGCCGGTATCCCGGGCCGAAACTCTCAACAGGCCATCGGTATCAATCTCAAAGGTGACATCTATCTGAGGAACCCCGGCCGGGGCCGCGTCAATCCCCACCAGGTCAAAAGTAGCCAGGGACTTATTATCTTTGGCCACCGGGCTTTCACCCTGGAGCACGTGTATTCGGACCCGTCTCTGGTTATTTTCGACTGTGGTAAAGGCCATGGTCTTACGGGCCGGAATGGTGGTATTGCGCTCGATGA
>DMVN01000062.1:3903-4117 GCA_003476685.1 Acidobacteriota bacterium
GCATCCGGGTCTGGCCGCCGACCAGTATGACCTCATCTATTTTGGATACGTCCAGGTGAGCGTCCTTGAGAGCCTGCTCGCAGATGAGCAGGGTTCTTTCCACCAGGTCCGAGGTCAGCTTCTCCAGGAAACTGCGGTTGATTTTTTTCTGGATGTGCAGGGAACCGCGGTCGGTGTTACAGATAAAGGGCAGGCTGATCTCCGTTTCCGTAGT
>DMVN01000047.1 GCA_003476685.1 Acidobacteriota bacterium
GCTGGCCCCGACGTGACCTGCCTCACCATTACTGGGTATTTGTGGAAGGCCGGAGATTTCATTCTAACCAGTTGAATACCTGGATTTTGCCACCGGAAAGGAATATCACCATCATCAATTTTACCGTAATCAGGGACAGGTACACGGTGAGGGACCGTTATACCCTGGTGAATGATGCTCTTTCACCCCAGGAGATAGAAAGGCTTACCAGGAGACCGGTGACCAAGGTCAGCCTCAGGGAAGTACAGAAGCCCGAAGAGGCCGGGAGCGGCCTGGACGAAGTCAGAATTTACAGACCACAGATAAAACAGGAACAGGTGACTCCCAAAAACTCCCTGCCAAGGGAAGAAGCCGAAAAGAAAATCAGACTGGCCGAGGAAGCCGGGCCGGAACAGGTTGAGGTAATCCACCGCCAGGAATCAAGCCTGCTGGAAAGGACGCAGAAGCTGGAACTGGAACAGCTCAAAAGAAAAGCCGAAGAAGAAACCAGGCAAGCTCCGCCCCAGGAAAAGCAGCGTAAGCTGACCGAGCTCCAGGCCAGGATAGAAGAACTGAAAAAGAAACACGAACAGGAAAAGCAGGAACTGCAGAAAAGGCAGGCTGAGGAAAAAAAGGTCATCCGGAAAGAAGACCTGAGGCGAAAATCAGAAGAAGAAAAGAAGTAAGAACAGAGAAAGTTAAGATTTGTAATTCAGGCTCTGCCAGGAAATGATGGCTACCGAGGCCAGGATGAGCAGTCCTCCGCCGATGGTCCTGAGGTCCGGGATTTCCCGCAACCAGAGATAGCCGAAGATGATGCCATAGACCGGTTCCAGAGAGCTTAGCAGGCTGCTCAAACGGGCTTCGATGAATCTTAATCCCCTGATAAACATGGTGTGAGCCCCGGCGGTGCAGACCAGTCCCAGAAACAGGAGCAGAGAGAGGTCCCTGGCTCCGAAATCCAGAGAGGACGGGTGGGAGAGAAACAGCGGCAGTAGAAAAATCATGGCCAGGCTGTCCTGGTAGAAGGCTACCAGCAGGCTGGAATACCGGGGTGAAAGTACCCGGTTGATGATAGTCAGGAAGGAAAAAGACAACCCCGATAGAATTCCCCAGACCACTCCCTGGAAAATCCTGTTGCTCAACCTGAATTCCGGCACCATCAGGGCCACCCCCAGGAAACAGGCCAGGGCCAGCAGCAAGTAGGATTTTCTGAATTTCAGGCACAGCAGCCAGGGTTCAAAAAAGACGGTGAAGATGGGAAAGGTGGAGTAGGAAAGCAGGCCCACGGCCACTGTCGACACCTGGACCGAGCGGAAGAAAGCTGTCCAGTGAAAACCCAGAAGGAGTCCCGAGGCCAGGATCAACAGCAGGTCGCTACCACTTCTCAGGTTGAATTTTTCTTTTTGCCAGATAAGGATAACCAGCAAGCCCAGGCTGGCCAGAAAGACCCGGAACCAGGTCAGCTGAACTGGCGTGAGCGGCAGCAGCTTGCCGATCACACCCGGGAAGCCGAAGAACAAGACAGCCAGGTGAACCAGCAGCAGACCCTGATTTCTGTTTTTCATTTGTTTGGAATTTTATATGATAACCGCAGAAAAATCATCAGAAACCTGGACTGACCGCCGGTCGGTTTGAAATTTATCCGGGTTATGGTAAGATAAGGCCTGAAATTCTTGAATTCAAAAACCAATGTCATCCAGACCTGAAGACAGCAGCAAATCCGGCTACCTGGTTCTGGCCAGAAAATACCGCCCGCGGCAATTCCGGGAAGTGGTTGGCCAGGAGGCAGTGGTCCGCACCATCCAGAATGCCATCAAGGAAAATCGCATCGGTCATGCCTATCTTTTTTCTGGCATGAGGGGAGTGGGCAAGACCACAGTCGCCAGAATCCTGGCCAAGGCCCTGAACTGCGAACAGGGGCCAACTCCCGAGCCCTGCAACCAGTGCTTCATGTGCAACGCCATCAACGAGGAATCGCTGCTGGATTTTATCGAAATAGACGGAGCTTCCAACCGCGGTATAGAAGACGTCAAGGCTCTCCGGGACAGCATCCAGTACGAACCAATGCACAGTCGCTACCGGGTGATAATCATAGATGAAGTGCACCAGCTCAGCCGGGATGCCTTTAACGCCCTGCTCAAAACGCTGGAAGAGCCGCCAACCAGAACAATTTTCATTTTCGCCACCACCGAGTTCCACAAAGTGCCCCGGACCATCGCTTCCCGCTGCCAGCATTTCGTCTTCAAACGCCTGGGGCAGCAGCAGATAATCAGCCACCTGCAGTACATCGCCGGCCAGGAAAATATTATCATCAGTCCTTACAGCCTGAAGCTAATCGCTGAAGCGGCCGACGGCTCCCTGCGCGATGCCGAGACTCTGCTGGACATGGTGGTCTCCTTCAGCGGGACCCAGGTCCAGGATAAGGAAACAGAAGAAGTCCTGGGGGTGGTCAACCGCAGCCTGTTTGAGAACCTGGCCGGAGCCATCCTCCAGGGCCGCAGCCAAGACATTTTTCCGCTGGTTGACTCTCTGGTTTCAGCCGGAGTTGACCTGAGGCATTTTTACAGCGGGCTGATCGAGTATTTCCGCAACCTGTTGCTGGCCAGAATTTCCCCCAACCCGGGCGGACTGCTTTTACTGTCGGAAGAGGAGATTAAAAACCTGCAACAAATCGCCGGGGATTTCCAGGGCGAAGAACTGTTGCGCTACGTCTTGATGCTGCAGGAAGGCGAGGCCGGGCTGCGCTATTCTTCGCAGCCGCGGATTTACCTGGAATCCTGGCTGATAAAACTCAGCTGCCTGAAACGGCTGAAACCACTGGAAGAGGCCCTGGAAGAAATTTCCGGGATGAAAGAAAAGGCCCCGGCGGCCGCTTCGCCCAAACCCGACTATCAGCCGGCTAAGAGCGAAAGTCAGCAACGTCCCAAGAGCTCGGTCAGGTCACCCGAGATGGACCCGGCCAGAAAAAACCAGGCCGCTCCGGCCCGGAACGGCCTGTCCATTTTCAACCAGGAAAAGGCCGATGAATTGTATTTCCGGGTGGTCCGGGAAAAACCGGCCCTGGCTCCCATCCTGAAGATGGTAAACCGGATAGAAATTGAGGGCGGCTCGATTCGCTTGATATACTCCCGCGACCGGAAACATTTCGCCGACCTGGTCCAGCAGAGCCTGGTCTATCTCAACCGGGTGGCGGGGGAGTTGAGCGACCTGGCCGTCGAATTGAAAATTGAAGAGGTGGGGACACTCTCTTCGGCAACCCCCGATAACAAGCAGACGGCTAAAGTCAGAGAAACGGGCGGAGAACCGGTTAAGAACAACAGTGAAGAAGCCCGGGCCCTGCTCCAGGACCCCAAGACTAAAGCCCTGCTCGATAGCCTGAAGGGCCAGGTGATTGCCGTCCGGAAAAAACCGGGACCGGAAAAAGATTAAGATAGAACATAAAGACAAAAATGAGGAAGATAGATGAAAAATTTAGCTGAGCTACAAAAAATGATGAAGGCCGCTCAGGAAATGCAGGAGAAACTGCAGCAGGAGCTGGCCCAGATGAGAGTGGAAGGGTCGAGCGGCGGCGGCATGGTGACCGTGGTCCTCGATGGCCAGAAAAACTGCCTGGAGGTCAAGCTGGACCCGGAAGTGGTCAATCGAGAGGACCTGGAAATGCTCCAGGACCTGATTGTCTCTGCCTTCCGGGATGCCGTGGCCAAAGTCGATTCCGAGGTTCAATCCAGGATGTCCGGGCTGGCCGGTGGCCTTAAAATTCCGGGCTTGTTCTGAAGGAGCCAGCCGAGATGTTTGAATACGCCAGGCCGCTGCATGAGCTGATTGAGCAGTTGAGAAAATTTCCCGGGGTCGGTTTGAAATCAGCCCAGCGTATGGCCTTTTATCTCCTGGGTCTACCGGAGGAAGAAGTAGCTGAGCTGGTCCGGGCCATGGTTGAGGTCAAGAATAAGATTTTCTATTGTTCGGTCTGCAATAACATAACTGATGTTGACCCCTGTCTGCTATGCACCGACCTCCGACGCAACGATGAACAGCTGTGCGTGGTGGAAGAACCGTTCAATGTGGCTTCCATAGAAAAGACCGGGGTCTTTTCTGGCCGCTATCACGTGCTGCTGGGCTCGCTGTCACCGATCAAGGGGATAGGACCGGATGAGCTCCGGCTGGAAAAGCTGGTCAGCCGGATCAAAAGCGGCCAGTTCCAGGAAGTAATCATCGCCACCAACCCCACGGTCGAGGGCGAAGCCACGGCCTCGCTCATCTGCCAGGTGCTGAGGGAGATGCCGGTTAAAATCACCCGGCTGGCCATGGGTCTGCCGGTGGGAGCTGACCTGGATTTCGCCGACCAGCTGACCATCAAGAAAGCCCTGGAGGGCCGGACTGAGCTCAAAGGATAAAATTTCCAGCTAATATTAGATATTCGATGGCATTCTGATATAATAATTTGTTTAATTTAATAAGGAGATTTTAGATGGCCAAAATATTTAAAGCAATCGATGGTAATACCGCGGCCACTCATGTGGCCTATGCTTATTCTGAGGTGGCCGCCATCTATCCTATCACTCCCTCTTCCACCATGGGAGAGATGGCTGATGAATGGTCCGCTCAGGGCCGGAAAAATATTTTCGGCCAGACCGTGGAAGTGGTGGAAATGCAGTCGGAAGCCGGGGCCGCCGGAGCCGTCCATGGCTCGCTGAGCGCCGGATGCCTGACCACCACCTTTACCGCTTCCCAGGGCCTGATGCTGATGCTGCCCAACATGCACAAGATCGCCGGGGAGCTGCTGCCGACAGTTTTTCACGTTTCGGCCCGGTCTCTGGCCTGCCAGTCGCTGTCTATTTTCGGCGACCATTCTGATGTCATGGCCGCTCGCAATACTGGTTTCGCCCTGATGTGCTCCGGCTCCGTTCAGGAAATCATGGACCTGGCCATCGTCTGCCACCTGGCCAGCCTCAAGAGCAAGATTCCCTTCCTTCACTTTTTCGACGGCTTCCGCACCTC
>DMVN01000076.1 GCA_003476685.1 Acidobacteriota bacterium
ATGGCTCGAGCTTCCCTGTGGTAAACTTCCCGGACCGCCTTTTTCAGAGCCTGGACGACTTTGGCCCGGGGGGAGGTGGGGGGAGCAGCCGGAGCTTTCTGAACCAGGCCCATTTCAATCTTCACCCGGAATTTCTTCTCGATGCCGGCAGCTTTCTTGGCCGCGGTCTTCAGAACCTGTTCCACGCTGTAGAGCGGAAGGATACGGCAGTCCATGTAGAAGACATCCTCGCCGGGGATGGTATTGATGTTGGGCACGTTGGCTTCTTTCTTGGTAGGTTCAAAGGTGGAGGTGGGTGGACTGAACAGCCGGTCTTTCTTGTTGAATATCCGGTAAAGCTTCTGCAATTCTGTTATCAGGAAACTGGCCGCCTTGAAACTGTTGATGCCTTTCTCGGGGGTTGAGCCGTGAGCCTGTTTTCCCAGAGTCCTGATTTTAAGCCAGAGGATGGACTTTTCGGCCACTTCTATCATCGTTCCTTGACTGTTGCCGGCGTCAGGCACGATGATCAGGTCATCCGGGCGGAAGACCTCGGTGTTATTCAGAACGTATTCAATACCCTTCTGGCTACCGGTTTCCTCGTCGGCTACCAGAGCCAGACCAACATCATAAGACGGTTTTAATCCTTCGGCTATCAGGGCTTTAACGGCAAAGATGGAAGCCACCATGTCCTGCTGGTTATCTTCAACTCCGCGGCCATAGATTCGGCCTTTTTCCACCCAGGCTTTGAAGGGGTCTCCCCGCCACTGGGCCAGCTCTCCGGGCGGGACTACGTCCAGGTGGGTCATGACCCAGATGGTCCGGCTGGAATCGTGGCCCCGGTAGAAGGCCAGGATGTTCGGGCGGTAACCGGAGGGCGCTTCAACGTCGGGGGCTTTGATGAGTTGCAGGTCGGTGAACCCGCTCTGGCGGAGGTAATTCTCCAGGAACTCGGCTTTCTTGGCTTCTCCTTCACCGCCGCTGGCCGGGGCGATGGCCGGAATGGCACAGAGCTTCATCTGAAGCTCAATCATCTCGTCTCGCATACTCTCCAGCCTTTTACCCAGGCGGTTAAAAATTTTCTTTTCGGGCATGAGTCACTCCTTCTTTTTTTATAGGACGATAATAACACCAGGACGCGATTTAATTCAAGCTGTGTAAGGCAGCCCTTCTGGCCGGGTTGAGCCTCCTGGCCACTCCTGACTTACGGCCTGAAACCGTGGCCCCACCCTGTTCTTACAAAGGACCTGTCTATTATCTGACTTGACTTAATAACTCAGGCGAATAAAATCAGGCTATAAGTGGACAGGCTTTTTGGCCGCGTTCCGGAGGGCCCTTGAGCTTATCAGACGAACCCCAGGTACTTTTTATCGCCGGCTCGGGCGAGTTTGGCAGTGGCGAATGCCAGATTCTCGATTATCTCCAGCTACCGGGGGAAAAACCATTAGCGGCCGAATTGATTTTCCCGGCCGAAGGCCGGCTGGTCGAGCAGGCCAGAGCCGCCGGGCTGGAGGTCAGGGTCATCAAGAGTCACGATTACCTGACCGATTTCCGGGAGCTCTGGCGGCAGCCTCTGGCCTGGGTCTATAACCTGGGCAGTTTTGTCCAGACCTCAGCCGTCATCAGGAATAAAAGAGTCCAGCTGGTGCTGAGCCTATCCTTTATCAACTGGACCGGGGCTCTGGCCGCCCGGCAGGAGGGGGTCAGTCACGTCTGGATGATCAGGGAAGTGCTCTCGGGCCGGACCAACTGGTTGAATTTTTTCTGGGGCCAGTGGCTGGCCAGCCGCCTGGCCAACGACCTTTCGGTCCGGGTGCTGCTGGAATCATCGCTGGCCGCGGAAATGTTCAGGCGCAAGAGGACAAGGGAAAAATCTTTGATTCTGCCGCCGGCCATAGATGCTACCCGGTTCAGGCAGCAGTTGCCGGAGCAGAGACCGGGTGACCAGCCGGCCGGGGTAGCTATTTTTTTCAGCGGTCCCAACTTGAAGCGAATCCTGGAAACCCTCGGGGTCATAAGCCGGGTGGCAACTGGCGGTCGTGAAAAACCAGACCAACCGACCGCGGTCAGTCTGTTTTTCCCGGGCCTGAAAAAAAAGAGGTGCCAGGCCCTGGAGGAGAAAATCCGCCGGGAGCCGGCTCTGCCTGGACTGAGCCTGGAGTTTCCTGATTTTGATTGCCTTCCGGCCGGGTGGATTAAATTCAGGCTGGCCGTTATTTTTCCCGGTTTTGACCCTCTGAGCCGGATTGTCCTGGAGTCGGGACTGGCCGGAGTGCCGGTCATTGTGGAACAAGGGGCAGCTTCAGAACTGGTCATTCCGGGCCAGACCGGTTTTGTCTTTGAGCACCGGGATTATGACCAGCTCGCCGTCTGTCTTAAGGAAATCTTAAAATACCCGGCAAGGGGTCGCCAGCTGGGCCTGGCGGCGAAGGAACATGTCGAGAAGCATTTTGATATCAAATCCTGGAAGGAAAAATTCGAAACGATAATTACCGGAGTCTTATCTCCTCCGAAGGGCTGAAATTCCCACCCAGATGTATTGCAGGCCCGAAACGACTGTCGCCAGCATGGTCAGGTCATACAGCCAGCTCAACAGGTTGACTTCTTTTTGCAGGAAATTAAAAAACAGCACGGCCAGGACGGCCAGCACCTGGCAGACGGTGGTGGTTTTGCCCAGCAGGGTGGGCGGGAAGCTCTGCTTGACTTTCAGCAAGTAAAGAATGACTGCCCCGACCACTATCAGCAGGTCCCGTCCCAGGACCGTCCAGAAAACTTTCCAGGGCATGGTGTTGGGGTGAGCGAAATCGGGAAAACTCAGGAGAAAAAAGCTGCTGAAAATAAGCAGCTTATCGGCCAGCGGGTCGAGCCACAGGCCGGCGACTGAATGCTGATGCCAGAGCCGGGCGGCCAGGCCGTCCAGAACGTCGGTCAGGCCGGCAGCCAGGAAGATAAAAAAGGCTTCAGCCTGCTTGTGTTTCAGGAGAAAAATAACAAAGACGGGTACCAGCAGAATCCGCAGCAGCGTCAGGTAATTGGGAATAGTACCGAAATTCGATTTTAGCTCAGCTGTTGGTCTGGCTGTCTCATCCATAGGTCCTGATTTCCTGTTCACTTCACCAAGTTTAACAGAATGTCGGCCATTCTTAAAGCTTCGATTCCAGAAACCGGCTGGTCGGGATTAAACCTTCTCTGGCCCGATTGCTCCATTAACTGGTAAGCCACCATGTTTACCGCTGGCTGATAATAGGGGTTATCAGCCGGGATGTCGCTGATTTGAATTCTGTCCGGGGGCACTATGGGGAGCAGTTTTTTCCCTTTGCCCTTGAGATAATTTATCAGGCGGGAAAAAGTCTCAGCCAGTTCGGCCCGGGTCATCGGACGCGAGGGCTCAAAAGTGTGGTTATCGTACTTATCCATCAACCCGGCGGCCACCACCCTGATGATGAATTTCGCGGCCCAGCTGGTGGCAATATCGACGATGATGGGCGGGGTAGAAACCTGGGGCAGGAACTGGTTGAACTTGACGGCCAGGATGGCGGCCAGGTCCTGCCGGGTGATAGCCTGGGAGTTGGCTATCTCGTTGTACATACTGGGCAGTTCGATTATGCCCAGGGTGTTTTTCAGGAATTCGACCTTTTCCAGGACCCGTTTGTCGCCCGGGGAGAGCTCCGCCAGCTTTTCATAGATGTCCAGGCTCTGGCCCAGGTCGTCGTTGGCTTCCAGCGTTTCGGCATATTCTTTTAATATCTGCTTGTCCCTGGGTTGAAGGTTGTAGAGGGCCTGATAATGGGTTAGGGCCTGGGCATATTTCTTTTCGCTCCGGTAGAGGCGGGCCAGCTGCAGGTGGGCTTCGACCAGTTCGGGCGAATAGAACAGGGCCTTGAGCAGTGCTTCGCGGGCCTGGTCCTTTCGGTTCTGGCTCAAGGAGCTGCGGGCGGCCTCCATCTGCTCCCGGGTCAACCGGGAACGCAGCTCTTCATATCTCGGCCTGGCCCAATTATGGTCGGGTGCTTTTTTCAGGATTTCGCGCAACTGCAAAAATTCCTTGTCCTGGTTGTTGAGCTGTTCGTAGATAATGGTCAGACCGACCCGGGCTGAAATCAATTCCGCGTTGAGCTCCAGGGCTCTCAGGAAAAAAGCCTCGGCCTCGCCCAGCTGCTGTTCGTACAGGCGACAGTACCCTTCGCCCAGGTTGAAGAAGGCATTGTCCCGCCCGAGCTGGCTGAATTCTTTCCTGGCCCGGTCTATGTTGCCTTGCTTCAGGCTCTTCCAGCCTTCCTCAAAGGCCAGACGTTCGTTCAGGCTGAGCTGGGCCAGAACCAGCGGCTGGGGGTTTTCCAGGTGAAAGGCGGGCGGAACATATTCCTTTTTCAGGGGCAGGCTGATGCAGGCACTCAT
>DMVN01000015.1 GCA_003476685.1 Acidobacteriota bacterium
GCTTACGGAACGGCTGCGGTGCTGGTCATCTCCATCCTGATCATCAACATAGTTACCTATTATTTGATGGAAAAATATATCAAACGGAAATCATAAAGGCCATGAAACAAAGAGGCATCCTGGTCAGGGATTTGAGTCATTACTACGGTAGCCATCGCAGTCTGAACAAAATCAACCTGGATGTCTACCGGAATGAGATCCTGGGGATAATCGGCCCGGCCAGGAGCGGAAAATCTACCTTCCTGGCCTGCCTCAACCGGCTGAACGACCTGATACCGGGCTCCCGGGTGGAAGGGAAAATCGTGGTCGACGACCAGGATATCTACGGGCCCGAGGTGGATGTGGTGGCTCTGCGCCGGAAACTGGGCATGGTTTTTGCAACTCCGGTCCCCCTGCCCATGAGCATCTATGAAAATATCGTTTTTGGGGTCCGCCTCCTCGGGAACAATAACCGCAAGGAGCTCGACCGGGTCGTGGAAGATTCCCTGGAAAAAGCCGGCCTCTGGGCCGAGGTCAAGGACCGTCTGCACAGCAGCGCCCTGAAACTGTCAGGCGGACAGCAGCAGCGGCTGTGCATCGCCCGGGTGCTGGCCCTTAAGCCCAAGTATATAATGCTGGATGAGCCGACCTCCGGCCTGGACCCGATCTCGACCATGAAAATTGAAGATTCCCTTCGTAACCTGAAGAAGGATTACACCATAATCCTGGTAACTAATAATACCAAGCAGGCAGCCCGGGTGGCCGACCGAACGGCCTTTTTCCTGATGGGCGAGCTGGTGGAGATTGACGAGACCCCGGTCGTCTTTACCCGGCCGGCTGATAGACGGACGGAAGCTTACCTTGAGGGCAAGTTTGGCTGAGGCTGACAATTATGGGGGAAATGATTCGTGAGGTTGGCCTGAATTTAATGGAGAGTTAAATTAAAATTAACAATGAACGACTATAACCAGAAGAGGATGAACTTACAGGGGCCGGCCGGTGCCAGCCAAGGCCGAAACTGGAGAGCAAGCCTTCTGGTGTTTGGTGACGATAAGGAACAATCAGGCTGGAAGTTCCCTGACCCGGGCTCGATCAGGAGCAGGTTCAGGATAGAACAAGGCAGCCAGTTAACTTTGAGGGATCGGGTTATCAAGTGAGGCGGCAGGGATGACTGCAGTCAGCAAAAATATCATCGAGGTCAAGAACCTGGACGTTTATTACGGAAAATTCCAGGCCCTGAGGGACATCAACCTGGACATTCAGGCCAATCGCATTACGGCTCTGATCGGACCTTCCGGCTGTGGCAAATCCACCTTCCTGAGGGCCTTGAACCGGATGAATGATTTAATCGAAGGCTGCCGGACTGAGGGCCAGGTATTCTTTGAGGGCCAGAACATCTATGGCTCCGAGACCGACCTGCTGGAACTGAGGAGAAGGGTGGGCATGGTCTTCCAGCGGCCCAATCCTTTCCCGCTGAGCATAGCTGATAACATTACTTATGGGCTCAGGGTTCATGGCCGGACCGAACCCAATTTTCTGGAAGAAAAACTTTTTCGCTGCCTTCAGGCGGTTAATCTCTGGGACGAGCTGAAGGACCGGCTATCGGATAATGCCCTGAAACTGACAGGAGAGCAGCAGCAGCGCCTGTGTATCGCCCGGCTGCTGGCGGTTGAGCCCGAGGTGGTGTTGATGGATGAGCCCTGTTCGGCCCTCGACCCCCTGGCCACATCCCGGATAGAGGATTTGATGTACGAGCTCAAAAAAGACTATACTATTGTTATAGTTACCCATAACATGCAGCAGGCGGCCAGGGTTTCTGATTATACGGGTTACTTTCTGCTGGGTGATCTCATTGAGTTCGGCGAGACCAATCAGATTTTTACCAGTCCCAAAGACAGGCGGACTGAAGATTATATCACCGGCCGTTTTGGTTAAAGATGACTGACCAGAGCAGCTGGAAAAGGAGGCTGTTATGACCAGATATTTTGACGAAGAACTGCTGGAGTTGAACAAGAAAATCCTGGAGATGTCGGCCGAGGTGGAAGCGACCATCGGCAACTCCATCAAGGCTTTGCGGGAGCTAAGCCGGGAAAAAGCCGAGGCCGTGATCAAGGATGACGACCGGATAGATAATCTTGACCTGGCCATCGAAGAAAAATGCCTGAACCTGATTGCTCTCTACCAGCCGGCCGCGGCCGACCTGCGCTTTATTATCATGTCGATGAAAATCGCCACCGACCTGGAAAGGATTGCCGACCTGGCGGTGGATATCGGTCAGAGGGTTATTGAGATGGCCGACCAGCCCCTGCTCAAGCCGCTGATAGACATTCCCAAGCTGGCCACCCTGGCCCAGGGTATGGTCAGGGATGCGATTAATTCTTTTGTCAACAAGGATACCGAACTGGCCCGGTCAGTTATCCTGCGCGATAATGAAGCCGATGAGCTGCGCAACCTGGTACAATCTGAATTGATAAACGATTACATGGCCAAGGACCCGAGCACTGCCCCCCGGGCGGTGGCCCTGCTCCTGGTGGCCAGACACCTGGAAAGAATCTGCGACCATGCCACCAATATTGCTGAAGATGTAATCTACCTGGTCAAGGCCGAACAGGTCCGGCACCACCCGGAGAGCCTGAAGTAGAGTCCTGTAAGAAGGGCAGAACTTTCTGGTAAATTCTTGGTCTCTGCCCTGAATGGCAGTCAGGCTATTCTACTAGCCATCTCCATGGCCGGTGGATAATTGACTGCTGGAAAGCCTTTCGGATGAAGCTCGGTAGATAAAAGGAGAGTAGGCCAGGTTTCGGCGGCAGGGGACAGCCAGGACTGAAGCGTGATTATAAGGCCACTGACTATTCTTTTTTCCTGATAGAATAACCAGGGCTTGGGCCGACTAAAATCAGGGAGACCGGATGGTTGGCCGGCCCGGTTGAGGTGTGATATTTTTAAGATAACGATGACTGCCTTTGATGATAGAAAAGTTGCCCCATGGAGCCTGTGTCTGCTGGCCAGCCTGGTCCTTTTTGTGGCAGCAGAAGTCTGGTCCCAGGAAAAAACTCAGAAGCCCCCCCAGGAAAAAGCGGCCTACAATGTGACTGTCAATGCCATAACTATTGCCGTGACCGTTCAGGATAAAAAGGGCCGCTACATCAATAATCTGGAAGAAAAAGATTTCGTCGTTTATGAGAACAACGAGAAAAAGACCATAAATTATTTCCAGCATGACCAGTCGGCCCCGCTCAGCCTGACCGTCCTGCTGGATGTCAGCGGCAGCATGGCCCTGGAAAACAA
>DMVN01000096.1 GCA_003476685.1 Acidobacteriota bacterium
GACGGGGCGGCCATCAGAATCAGAGATATAGCCAGCGTGGAAGATACTTTCCGCCGCATCACCCGGGTGGCCCGCATCAACGACCTGGAAGGCATCAGGCTGGCCGTCTACAAGCAATCCGGCCAGAATACAGTCAAGGTAGTGGAAGGAGTCCTGAAGGAGATCAAGAGCCTGCAGGAAGACTATCCCCAGTTCAAGTTCATCACTCTGAGAGACAGCGCCCGCTACATCAGGAATGCCATTAACAACGTTGGCAACTCGGCCCTGTACGGTGGTTTGCTGGCCATTTTTGTCCTGCTGTTTTTCCTGGTAAATATCAGGAGCACCCTGGTCATAGCCTTGTCCATTCCCATTTCAATTATTGCCACTTTCACCCTCATTTACTTTAACGGTTTTACCCTGAATGTCATGAGTCTGGGTGGCCTGGCCCTGGGTATCGGGATGATGGTCGATAGTTCGATCGTGGTGCTGGAGAATATCTTCCGAATGCGGGAAGAAGAAGGTAAGCCGCTGCTGCAGGCTGCGGTCAACGGGGCCAAAGAAGTTACCTCGGCCATCATCGCCAGCACCGTGACCACGGTCATCGTCTTTATGCCGATGCTGTTCGTCAGGGGAGCTTCCGGTATTATGTTCAAGCAGCTGGCTTACGTCGTGGCCTTTTCTCTGGCTTGTTCTCTGATAGTGGCCCTGACTCTGGTGCCCATGCTGTCCAGCAAGATACTGAAGGAAGAGGAAATGGGAAAGCATAATCCCGGTTCCGGCCTGGCCGTAAAAGCCAAGCAGGTATTTGCCAGGATGGAGAATTCCTACAAGAATCTTCTTGAATACAGCCTGCATCACCGGCCGAGGGTGTTGCTGATAACTGGTGCCCTGCTTCTGGTCAGCGTCTTCCTGTTCCGGTTTGTCGGACGGGAATACATGCCCCAGACTGACGAGGGTGAAGTTTCCATTACGGTGGAAATGGAGGTCGGGACCAGGTTGTCGGTCATGGACCAGAAATTAAGAGAAGTAGTCAACCTGGCCAAGATGTACGTACCAGAAATTGAGTCTATCGAAGAAAGAGCCGGAAGCGGCGGCTGGCGGGGTGGAGCTAACCAGGGCAACATCACCCTGAAACTCGTGCCCAAAGCTAAAAGAACCCGGTCCAGCCTGGAAGTCGCGGCCGACCTCAGCCGGAAACTATCTGGCATCCCGGGAGCCCTGATTCGAGTCAGGGCTTCGGGCGGGCAGATGATGTTCGGCATGAGAGGCGGCGGCGGCACCGAACGACTGCAGATTGAAGTCCGTGGCTACGACATGAAGGTGGCCCAGGCTCTGGCCGGGCAGGTCAGAGATGTGGTTAAGAATATCCGGGGTGTGACCGATGTCCGCGTCAGCCGCCTGGAAGGAACGCCTGAAAGGCACCTAGTGGTTGACCGGCAGAAAGCTTCGGACATGAGGCTGTCGGTTAACCAGATCGGCAACTTCATCATGACCATTCTGTCCGGTTCCCAGGCCAGCTATTTCCGCGAGGGCGGCCGGGAATACCGCATCCTGGTCAGAATCAAGGATGCCGAAAAACTCGATATTAATGATATCCTGGATCTGACCATCACCAACGCCATCGGCGAACAGGTCAGCCTGAGAAACGTGGTAGAGGTCCGGGAAGAAAGAGGACCCCAGCAGATTGAACGGCGGGACCGAGAAAGAATAATCACTGTCTTGGGTGAAATTGCCGACCGCGACCTGGGCTCAATTATCCGCGATGCCCGCCGGGCCTTGCGGACAATTCCGGTGCCGCGTGATTTTGTCATAAACTTTACCGGAGACTATGAAGAACAGCAAAAGGCCAACCGGGAGTTGATGCTGGCCATCATCCTGGCCCTGTTCCTGGTTTACATGGTCATGGCCATGCTTTACGAATCGTTGCGCGACCCGCTGATAGTCATGTTCTCGGTGCCCCTGGCCATCATCGGCGTCGTCCTGATGCTCATCCTGACCAACACCACTCTGAACGTTCAGACCTACATTGGATTGATCATGCTGGGCGGAATTGTAGTTAATAACGCCATCCTGCTTGTCGATTACACCAACCTGCTGCGGCGTCGGGATGGAATGGAGCTGATGGAAGCCATCAAAGAAGCCGGAAGAAGGAGACTGCGGCCGATTTTGATGACCGCCTTGACCACCATCATTGCCATGGTACCAATGGCTATCGGACTGGGCGAGGGCAGCGAAGTCCAGTCTCCGCTGGCCAGGACGGTTATCGGCGGGCTGCTCAGCTCGACCTTCATCACCCTGGTGGTAATTCCAGTGGTTTATTCATTATTCGAGCAGAGAAAAGACAAGAAAGCCTGAGCCAGCTTTCAGCCCGGAGAAATTTCGGGTATCATTTTATTGATGGCCAGGCAGTCAGCTTCCGCGGTAATTATTTGTTTTCTTCTGGTTTTTATCGCCAGGACCGGTTTTTTGCTGGCCACTATGGGCCAGCCGGCTGTCACTGAACTCCCGCCAGACCGGAACACCTCCAGCCCCCTGGATATCAGA
>DMVN01000046.1 GCA_003476685.1 Acidobacteriota bacterium
CGCTGCCTGGTCACCCTGACTGAAGAACTAGCCTTGCAGCAGGCCAGCCAGGCTGACCGGGAGCTGGCGGCCGGAATCTACCGAGGACCGCTTCACGGTATTCCCTACGGCCTTAAGGACCTGTTCGCTACCAAGGGCTACCCAACTACCTGGGGTTCCCCCATTTACCAGGAGCAGCAACTGGATATCAATGCCACCGTCTTTGAAAAACTGACCGAAGCCGGTGCCGTCCTGGTAGCCAAGCTGAGCATGGGCGAGCTGGCCTGGGGAGACATCTGGTTTGGCGGCCAGACCAGGAATCCCTGGGACCCGGAACAGGGCTCGAGCGGCTCCTCGGCTGGTTCAGCCTCAGCCACCGCCGCCGGGCTGGTAGCCTTTGCCATCGGGACAGAAACCTGGGGGTCCATCGTCTCTCCTTCCACCCGCTGTGGTACCTCCGGCCTGCGCCCGACTTTCGGACGGGTCAGCCGCTATGGGGCGATGGCCCTGAGCTGGAGCATGGACAAAATCGGGCCCATTGCCCGGAGCGTTGAGGATCTGGCCCTGATTTTCAAATACCTGGTCGGCCCCGACGGCAAAGACCGTACGGTCTTTGACCTGCCCTTTGCCTACAACAGCCGGGAAGATTTAAAAAAAATAAGGGTCGGCTACCTGAAAGAAGCTTTTGACCGGGTCCGGAATAATAAGGATAAATACCTGGCCGTGCTCGAAACTCTCAAAGCCCTGGGCCTGGAACCGGTGGAAATCAAATTGCCAGCCATAAATTCCGACCTGATAAGTTTTATCCTCAACGTGGAAGCAGCGGCCGCTTTTGACGAGCTCACCAGGAATAACCTGGACGAGCTAATGGTCAGACAGGGACGGAATGCCTGGCCCAATGTCTTCCGCCAGGCCCGGTTTATCCCGGCGGTGGAATACATCCAGGCCAACCGCCTCCGGACCCTGCTGGTAGAAGAAATGGCCCGGGTGCTGAAAGACATTGACGTCTACGTCACACCCTCGGCCGGGCCCAACCTGCTGTTGACCAACCTGACCGGGCATCCGACAGTGGTGGTGCCCTGCGGGTTTGATGACAGCGGCCATCCACTGAGCATATCCTTTACGGGCAACCTCTTTGCTGAAGGGAAAGCTCTACGCCTGGCCAGGGCCTACCAGCTGGCCACTGGCTGGCACCTGAAACACCCTGATCTAAGCCGGCTGGAAAAACTGGAGGCTGAGGACCGGTCGGCCAAGTAGCAGAATCTGCTCAAAAGAAAGATAGAAAACTAACCCGGCGGCTTTTCTGCTGAGGTAGCCAGACAGCAAAACCTGAAGACTGGGCCGGGTAGATTATCCAAAGACCCGGGCCATTCAAACGCACCAAAGTCTTTTGGTCATAACACTGACCGGTAGCTGACTGTGCTAAACAACCGAGGCTTTAGACCGGCCTGGGCCGACCGCTGGCCACCGCCTTTTCAAATAAAAGGCTTAAAAAATACGAACCAAAAACATAATTCTGGCAGCCGGACCCGGTACTCAGCCGGAAAGCTTCTTGCCCCGGACCGGGACAGAAACCTGGATGTCGTTGTTGTAAACTATACCTTCCAGCACTTCCCCGCTGACCTGGAATTCAAAGGTCCAGGTCCTGGTCAGGCCGTCAGGGGGTGAGGGAACCGTCAGGTTGAAACTCAGGCTGCTGTTTTCCAGCTTGAGGTCTTCGACCGGGACATCGGCAAAAGTTCCGTAGGATTCCGAGACCTTGCCGGACAGCAGGCCATTTTCCAGGACCAGCGCCAGATTCAGGTTGAAGACCATCTCCCCGGCCTCAACTGTCAGCTCCCAGGTTCCGGCCAGGTTCTCAGGCTTGACCGCCGGTTTTTCCTGGGCCAGGATTAGTCCGGATGATGATAACAGGAGAACCGATAGCAAAATTAACCATTTTTTGCCTGACATCTATCTCTCCTTGGTTACATATCTACCTGATTAATTATAATTTCTGCCAGAAATATTCAAGTTATTTTCCTTCCACCCGACGGTAGCTGATATAGTATAATTAGTTTCATGAAGTTAGAAACATATCACCTGGAACCCTGGCAGCCCGAAATCCAGGCCGCCCTGACAAAACTTCGGCAAGAAAATTTCTCCGAACGGCTCTTAAAAAAAGATTACACCCTCTGGAAAGAAAAGGATGAGGAAATATCCAACCGCCTGGGCTGGCTGGACAGCCCCCTCAGGACCGAACCCCTGCTTCAGGATTACCGTCAGCAAGCAGAGAAAACAAAGTCGGCCGGGGTCAATCTGCTGGTGCTCCTGGGCATGGGTGGTTCCAGCCTGGCTCCCGAAGCCATCAGCCAGATAATCGGCCCAGCACCCGGCTATCCCCGGCTGCTGATGCTGGATTCTACCAGCCCGGCCGCCGTCAGCCGGGCAGCCCGACAAACAGAGGAAAAAAGCGTCAGACCCCTTTTTCTGGTTTCTTCCAAGAGCGGCTCGACGGCCGAAACCCTGAGCTTCCTTAATTTTTTTTACCAGCAACAGCAGGCCAGGTCGGGCCCGGAAGCCGGGAAAAATTTCGTGGCTATCACCGACCCCGGAACTCCCCTGGCCAGGCTGGCCGCTGAGCTCCGCTTTGGCCTGACCGTGAGCGGCTTTCCCGATGTTGGCGGCCGCTTCTCGGCTATTTCTCCGTTCGGTTTTTTCCCGGCGGCCCTGATGGGCCTAGATCTAAAAAAATTCCTGCAGCCCGCAGTCAATAGTTATCAACTTCTGGCCCGGGGCGAATCCCTTCATCCGGGACTGCAGCTCGGAGCCATCCTGGGGGCGATGGCCGGAACCGGCCGCGACAAGCTCACCCTGCTTCTCCCTGCCTCTCTGCGAACTTTCGGGCGCTGGCTGGAACAGCTTTTGGCTGAAAGCACAGGTAAGGAGGGTCGGGGAATTCTTCCTGTCATAGAAACTCTGCCGCTTTC
>DMVN01000139.1 GCA_003476685.1 Acidobacteriota bacterium
TTGTAAGGATTAATCAGTAGCTGCCCGATAGCTAGCCTTCCGATTTATCTTTACTTGAAGCTGCCGTTCGGGTAGACTTTTGGTATCGAAATTATTTTGATGAACAACACCTTACAATGTCCGCTCTGCGGCCGGGAAGATTTTTTCCGGCCCAACGATTTTTTCTGTCCGGCCTGCCAGCAGCCAATGTGGTTTAAGCCATGTTCTGTTCCCCCTCAGGAATTTAAGGAAAGAACCTCTTCCAGCCTGGAAAAGTTCTCGGCCTGTCTGCCGCTACGGACAGTAAGGCCAGAGTTCAGTCTGGGTGAAGGACAGACTCCCCTGATTCCACTCAACTCGGTCGGGGCTCCTGGAAAGGTTTGGGCTAAGCTGGAATCGGCCAACCCCAGCCTGAGCTTCAAGGACCGGGGTTCAGCGGTAGTAGTGCAGAAGGCGGTGGAGCTGGGCTGGCCTGCTATTGGCACCGTTTCGACCGGGAATATGGCCTCTTCCACCGCGGCCTACGCCGCCCGGGCCGGACTGAGCTGCCTCCTGCTGGTCAAAAAAGGCACCTCCCCCGGGGCCCTGGTTTCAGCCGCGGTTTTCAGACCCCTGCTAATCGAAGTTGAGGGCGATTACGGGCAGCTTTTCAGGAAAAGCTATGAGCTCGGACGAAGCCTCAAGGTTTATTTTGCCAATTCGGTCGACCCGCTGCGGCTGGAGGGCTATAAACTGGCCGCTCTGGAAATCAGGGAACAACTTGGCCAGGCCCCGGATTATGTTTATGTGCCGGTGAGCTCGGGCGGTCATTTTCTTGGCCTTTATAAGGGATTTATGGAACTCAAAATGTCAGGCTACATAGATAAAATCCCGGTTATGGTCGGGGTCCAGGCTGCGAGCTGCGCCCCCATCGCCCGTGCCTTTGAACAGGGCCTGGAGAAGGTTATAAAAATTAACCCCGGTGAGACCCTGGCCCATTCCATCGCCAACCCTGACCCCCCGGCCGGTGACCTGATTCTTAAACTGGCCAGAGAAAACCAGGCCCATCTGCTGGCAATTAGCGACCAGGAAATGCTGGCGGCTCAAAGCCAACTGGCCAGGCAAGAAGGTCTGTTTGTTCAGCCGGAATCGGCTGCCGTCCTGGCCGCTTTCCACCAGTTGCAGACTAATTTCAGCGGTCTCTCGGTTCTGATTCTGACCGGCCAGGGCTTGAAAGCTGTTTATCAGCCCAGCCCTGACCTCCGGAATTTCTACCAGGCCAGAGTGGAAGAATTGCCAGCGTTGCTGAACACAGTCTTACCTCAAACGACCGAAAAATAGAATAATAAAAAAATAGAAAAAAGGAGGGACAATGCCTGGACAATTCAAGAGCGGCTGGTCCGACTATGATTTTCCCAGGATTTCCGGCCGCTGGATAAGGAACGGGGTCATCGGACTGGTGGTCCTGGTGCTGCTCATCAGTTCAGTTTACCAGATCCGGCCCGAGGAAATTGGAGTGATACTACGCTTTGGCCGGTTCGTCAGAACAACCGAGCCCGGTCTGCACTTCAAAATACCTCTGGGTATAGAAAAACTGACCCGGGTTCCCGTCCAGCGCCAGCTGAAGCTGGAGTTCGGTTACCGCACTATCAGGCCAGGGGTTAAATCAGAATACTACGTCAACGATGAAACCAGAAAAGAATCTATGATGTTGACCGGAGACCTGAACGTAGTGGTGACGGAGTGGATAGTGCAGTATAAAATCAAGGACCCCTACCGGTTCCTGTTCAAGGTGCGTGACCCGGTCCAGACCTTCCGGGCCATGACCGAGGCCGTAGTCCGGCAGGTGGTGGGCGATTCTTCAGTGGATGAAATCATCACTTTCGGCCGGGCCAACCTGGCGGCCGAGGCCCTGACCTCCCTTCAGAAACTGGTTGACACCTACGAGCTGGGTCTGGAGGTCAACCAGCTCATCTTCCAGGATGTCAACCCACCCGATGCGGTCAAACCTTCTTTTAACGAGGTCAACCAGGCCCTGCAGGAAAAAGAAAGAAAAATCAACGAAGCCTGGGCTGAGTACAACCAGGAAATTCCCAAGGCCCAGGGCGAGGCCGAGCAGATGATCAGGGCCGCAGAAGGCTATGCTTCGGAAAGGGTCAACAATGCCCGGGGCGATGCTGCCAGGTTCATTTCCATCTATCGCGAGTATGCCAAGGCCCCGGCCGTCACCAGAAAACGACTTTACCTGGAGACTCTGACCGAAGTCCTGGCCAAAATCGACAGGAAAATCGTGGTGGATGAAGCCCAGAAGAACCTGGTGCCGCTGCTGAACCTGGGCGAGGAGGTGAAGAAATGAAAAAATCAACTCTAAAGCTGATTCTGGCCATTTTTATTGTCCTGGTCCTGCTGGCGCTCATCGACGGAGTTTATGTGGTCTCTGAAACCAACCAGGTTATCATCACCCAGTTCGGCGAACCCATTGGCGGAGCGGTTACCAGCCCGGGGCTTCATTTCAAAGTTCCCTTTATCCAGAAAGCCAACTATTTCGAAAAAAGATGGCTGGAGTGGGACGGCGATGCCACTCAGATCCCCACCCGGGATAAGAAATATATCTGGGTCGATACTTACTGTCGCTGGCGCATCAGCGACCCCCTGGTTTTTTACCAGCGGGTTAAAGATGAACGGGGAGCTCATTCCCGCCTGGACGACGTGGTTGACGGTGAAACCCGCAATGTCATCGCCAGCTACGACCTGATTGAAATCGTCCGCTCCACCAACCGCGAATTCAACCTGAGCGAGGAATCAGCCCTGCTGGATTATTCTGAAGTCATAGGCAAGATTCAGGTCGGGAGGGCCAGGATTGCCGAAATCATCCTGGAAAAAGCTTCTAAGATAACACCAGAATTCGGAGTCGAGCTCAAGGACGTCAGGATCAAGAGAGTGAATTATGTGGATGAAGTGCAGAAGAAGGTCTTTGACCGGATGATTGCCGAAAGGAAAAGGATCGCTTCCAGGTACCGGTCTGAAGGAGACGGTCGCAGCGCTGAAATCCGGGGCCAGAAAGAACGGGAACTCAAGATTATAACCTCGGAAGCCTACCGCCAGGCTCAGGAAATCAAGGGCCGGGCCGAGGCCGAAGCCACTGGAATTTATGCCCAGGCTTACAATCTTGACCCGG
>DMVN01000134.1 GCA_003476685.1 Acidobacteriota bacterium
GTCCTGCTGGGAGCGCTGGCCCGGGCCATTCCCGACCGGATACCGGCTGCCAGCCAGGGGACGATGAACAACGTGGCCTGCGGCGGTTTTAACCCCAGGACCAGAACCAGCTTTGCCTATTATGAAACCATAGGCGGCGGCCTGGGGGCCTCGGCCACTCACCACGGACTGAGCGGAGTCCACTGTCACATGACCAACTCCCTCAACACCCCGATTGAAGCCCTGGAAAATTACCTGCCCCTGAAAATCAGGCGCTACTCGTTGCGAAAAAACTCCGGCGGTCGGGGGCGGCAGCGGGGCGGAGACGGACTCATCCGGGAATATCAGTTTCTGGTGCCGGTCAACCTGACCATCATCTCGGACCGGAGAAAATTAAAACCTTACGGCCTGGCCGGGGGCCAGCCCGGTCGGGCTGGAATTAACCTGCTTATCAGAAAGGGACGAAGAAGAGTTATGGCTTCCAAGGTTAATCTCAAGCTGGAGGCCGGAGATATCCTCAGAATAGAAACGCCCGGGGGTGGGGGCTATGGTTCGGCCGAAGACTGAGGCTTCAATCGACGGTTAAAGTCTTGCTGATATTTCTCGGCTGGTCCGGGTCCAAACCCAGTTCCTGGCTGACATAGTAGGCCAGCAGCTGAGCTACCACCACACTCAGAATCGGACTGAGATAGTAATTATCGGAGACCAGCGGAATCAGGAAATGAGAATTGAGCCTCAGGGAAGGTTCGTCCGGCCCGATCAGGGCAATTTTTCCGTAGCGGCAGCTGACCTCGTTCATGTGGGAAATGCTCATTCTGGCATCCTCGGCCGTGCTGATGAACAGAACCCAGTCATCGGGAGAAATGATGGCCAGGGGTCCGTGCTTGAATTCTGAAGAATACATGGCTTCGCAGGGGATGTAGGAAACTTCTTTCAGCTTCAGCGCCCCTTCCAGGCAGGCTCCGTAGGAAAGCCCGTAGCCCAGATAGTAAAGGTATTTTTTTGCTTTCAGCACCCGGGCCAGTTCTTTAACCGGACCGGGGGTCTGGTGCAGGGTTTCCTCAATCAGCCGGGGCAGAAGGTCCAGGTCTTGTCTGGCCAGCGGAACCGGCAGACCCTTTTCGCTGGCCAGCCGGCAGGCCAGCACCAGAAAAGTGAGCACCTGGTTGAGAAAGGTTTTGGTAGCTGGAACCGAGATTTCTATCCCGGTCAGCAGAGGCAGGTATTGCTCAACCCGGAGTTGCAGGGATGAACCGAGAACATTAACCATGGCCACCAGGTGGCGGGCCTTGTGGCCCTGGAGCAGGTTCAGGACGTTGATGACATCCTTGGTCTCCCCGCTCTGGGAGACCAGGATGAATGCTTCCTGCTCCGGGTTAAAGTTTCGGTAGTATTCGCCGAAGGCCCCGGCAATTACCGGAATGGCTTCCAGCCGGCTGATGGCATTTAAGTAGAAAGCCCCGAGGACGCAGGCGTTGTAAGAAGAACCTGAGCCGACGAGAAAAACCCGGTTGACTTTCGACAGCACTCCCAGGATGCCCTGCAGATTTTCTTTTTGGCCCAGGTATTCCAGCAGGGCCCGGGCCTTTTCCGGCTGCTCATGAATTTCTTTCAGCATGAAATGAGGATACTCCCCTTTCTGGGCTTGCTCCAGGTCCAGGGTGCAATGGTACGGTTCCCTGGTTATCTCCTGGCCATCGGACAGGCTCCGGAGGCGGTAAGAAGTGGCCGAAAATTCCACGTATTCTCCGTCCTTGATGGTGACTATGTCCCGGGTTAAGGGCAGGATGGAAGGCAGGTCGGAGGAACAGCAGATAAAGTCCTCTCCCACTCCCAGGTAGAGAGAAGAATATTTTTTTACGCAATACATCAGGTCGCTACCAACTTCGGTCACGCAGAAAGCATAGTCCCCCTGAAGCATCCGGTCAGCTTTTTCCAGGGCCCGGCCCAGGTCGGGAGAGCTTTTATAGGCTTCTTCCACGGCGTGGACACAGACTTCGCCGTCGTTTTCGCCCCGGAAGCGATGACCCGCTGCGGTCAACGCCTGAATCAGTTCCCTGGTGTTGACGATATTTCCGTTATGAGCCCCGATTAATCGCTGCTGGCAGTCAAAGTGAGGCTGAGCGTTGCGGGGTAGCGGCTGTCCGAAGGTGGCCCAGCGGAGCTGGATAATCCCCTTGTAACCCTGCATTTCTTCAAAACGCAGTTTGGCCGCCACTTCCTCTATCTTGCCCACGTCTTTTCTGAGCTCAGCCCGGGAACCGTCAAATGTGCCCAGGCCAACCGAGTCATAACCGCGGTAGGTCAGACGCCGCCCGGCGGCCAGCAGAATCTGGCCCAGGTCGGGCCGATTTTCCCGAAAAATGATCCCGAAAATGCCGCACATGCTTCTCTCCCTGCCCGCAGCTTTCAGGCCTTAGGCCGGCCCCTATTCCCGCCGACCTCGTCCGGCCGACAAACCTTCTTGATTTTATTTTTTTCTATCATCAGTGAAGCCTGATAGGCAACATAATTTAGAAGAATCATCACCCTTTGGCGGTCGCTTAGCTCGCGGCAGAATAACCCCTTCAGCCCTCTTAGCGGCCCCTCCATCACCTCAATTTCATCCCCCGGTTCGGGCTCCTCTCCGTATTTCATCAATTCAATGAGCCCGTTTCTTTCTCTTGATTTCAGGCATTTTATTATCTCGGGATCAAGCGGGACCGGCCCCCGGTCGTTACCGATTACTTTCTGCACTCCCCGGGTGAAAATTACCTTTCGGTATTGTTCGGGGTGCCGGAACTTCAGGAAAAGATAGCCCGGGAAAAATGGCCGGATCACTCTATTCTGCTTGAATTTCGGGTTATAGACCATAAACCCGGCCTGGTCGAACAGGTTTTCCACCTGAGTTTCTTTCCTGGGTTTGGTCTGGATTACATACCAGCTGACCATCTCTCCCCGCAAGTTCAGAAATATTTTTATGTTAGCCTAATGTTTTTCAGGAGAAAAGATTTTCTATATCCTTTATTTTCTTGGGAATGGCCGGCCCCAGAACCCGGCTACCCTTGTCAGTTACCAGGACATCGTCTTCAAGCCTGACCCCGCCGAAATCCAGGTATTTTTCCGCCCGCTCATAATTTATGAAATCAAGGTGTTTTTTCTCTTTCTTCCAGCTGGCGATGAGCGCCGGAATAAAATATATTCCCGGTTCGACCGTCAGGACAAAACCCGGTTCCAGACTTCGGGCCAGTCTTAAATAACCCAGACCAAATTGCTCACTCCGTTTGATGCTCTGGTCATAGCCCACATAGTTTTCACCCAGGTTTTCCATGTCATGGACATCCAGGCCCAGCATGTGACCCAGGCCATGCGGGAAAAACAGAGCATGGGCTCCACGGTTGACGGCCTCATCCAGGTCGCCCTTCATCAGGCCCAGGTCTTTCAGGGCTTCGGCCATGACTCGGGCTGCCCTGAGGTGGACATCACGGTACTTGATTCCCGGAGCGATGGCTTTAATCGCTTCTTCCTGCCCCTTGAGAACGATCGAGTAGATGTCCCGCTGTCGCTGGTTGAAGCGGCCACCGACCGGGATGGTCCTGGTTATGTCGCAGGCGTAATGCCGGGCGGATTCAGCTCCGGTATCCATGACCATCATCCGGCCCCTGGTCAGGGTATCGCCGTAAGAAGTTTTGTGAAAAATCTGACCGTTGATAGTTACGATGGGTGGAAAAGAAAAGGACATCCCGTTGGCTCTCAAAACCATTTCCATGAAGGCCAGAACTTCCTGTTCTTTAACCCCGGGTCTGACCCGCGGCACAGCTGCCAGGTACATTTCTCTGGTTACGGCCAGGGCTTTTTCAATTTCTTTGACTTCTTCCGGGCTCTTGACCGACCTGAGAGCCACCACCGCCCTGATTAGTTCCAGAGAAGCGGCCGATTTCAAATTAGCCGGAGCTATGTCCAGCCAGGTTGAAAGCTGCAGCTTGGTTTCAGCCCGGTACGGGGGAAGAAAATGAATCTGGCGGCCCTGAGACCTGGCCTTTTTCAGGTATTCGGCCAGAGCCGCTGACGGCTGAACCTGCCTGACACCAACCGCGGCCGCCCGGTCTTTCATCCGGGGCTGGGGTCCAACCCAGATGATGTCTTCCAGAGTAACATCATCCCCGAAAATTATGTCCCGCCCCTCGTCAATATCGATCAGGGCGCTGAGGCCGGGCGAATCCAGGCCGAAGAAATAAAGGAAGGTGCTGTCCTGCCTGAAAGGATAGGCATTGGCTGGATAATTCATAGGGCTATCGGCATTGCCAGGAAACAAACAGATTCCAGTTTTAACCAGACTTTTGAGCTTTTTTCTTCTCTGTTGATAAACTTCCGGCTTAAACATGATGTCCTCCTGTCGTTATTTCTACAGTCATCTATAACAGAATTCCTGAATTAAATCAAAAGGATTATTGTCACATGGTAAAGACAGAGTCTGGTTGGGCCTGTCCCGCTTAGCTGGCTATATGGTCTGATAAGAGTAAGCCCCGGACGGAAAAAGGCCAGGAGAATAACCGGGGAAAATAAAAAAGAACAGTTATTACAATTATTAAGGAAAAATAAAANNACCTGACTGCTCTACCCCGCGATCATCTCAATTATATCAGAAAATACTCTGATGTCAAAAGAATGGCCGGAGCAGGACATAAGCCGAATTCAGTTACTGCCAGAGGCAGCGGCGGTCATTTGTCTGACCGGCTGATTGCTCAGCCGGTTGAGCGACCTACCCACCCCCTCGGACGGGCCATCCTCAAGCGGGGCTGATTTGGTCTTGCTCCGGATGGGGTT
>DMVN01000259.1 GCA_003476685.1 Acidobacteriota bacterium
CCTGGCGGTCAGGGGCTTCCGGGCCATCTTTCAAAAGCCCTTCGAGAAAAAAAATTTCTGGCAGCAGCTGGAAGAAGTTGGGGTTAATTCCCTGCCGGTAGTCTCCCTGACTGCGGCCTTCGGCGGCCTGGTGTTCGGCCTGCAGGCCTACCTGGCCTTCCACCGCTATATCGGACCGGGCTCGGAATCACAGGGTGGGCCGATCATCGCCGTCGGCCTGTGCCGGGAGCTGATTCCCATCCTGGTCGGACTGATGGTGGCCGGGCGGGTGGGGTCAGCCATGGCCGCGGAAATCGGGACCATGAAAATCACCGAGCAGATCGATGCCCTGTTCAGCCTCGGGGCCAATCCGGTTAAATACCTGGTAGCTCCTCGGATCCTGGCCAGTATGATCATGGTGCCCTGCCTGACCCTGTATGGAGATGTCATCGGCATCTTCGGCGGCTATACCTATAACGTCCTGTTGATGAAGGTCAACAAGACGCTCTACGTCCAGAATACCCTGAAGTATTTCGAGATGTGGGATATTTCGGTGGGGTTGATCAAGGCCCTGGTCTTCGGCCTGGTGATAGCCATCGTCGGTTGCTGGCAGGGCATGACGGCCGAAGGGGGAGCCGAAGGCGTCGGCCGGGCCACGACCAAGTCGGTGGTAGTGGCCAGCATCACCATCCTGATCTTAAATTTCTTCCTGAGCAAGGTTCTGCCAGCCACCCTGTGATAGCCAATGAGCAAGATAAGAATCGTAGACCTGCACAAATCGTTCGAGGGTAAACAGGTCCTGAAAGGCCTGAACCTGGAAATTCAAGCCGGGGAAACCATGGTCGTCATCGGGCAGAGCGGCTCGGGCAAGAGCGTGCTGCTTAAGCATATCATCGGCATCATGAAACCCGACCGCGGGCAGGTCTTCATCGATGGCCAGGAAATCTCAGCCCTGTCCGACGAGGAAATAATGAAGCTAAGCCGGAAATTCGGCCTGCTGTTTCAGGGGGCGGCGCTTTTTGATTCCATGACCGTGGCCGAAAACGTGGCCTTCGGCCTGAGACGACATACCAGCCTGGACGAAGCTGAAATACAGCGGCTGGTGCGGGAGAGCCTGGAACAGGTCGGGCTGCGGGGGGTGGAAAACCTGCTGCCCTATGAGCTTTCAGGCGGCATGAAGAAAAGGGTGGGACTGGCCAGGGCCATTGCCTACAGCCCGGAAATAATTCTTTATGACGAACCGACCACCGGCCTGGACCCTATCCGGGCCGACGCCATAAATTGCCTGATACTGCAGCTCAAGGAGGAGCTGAAAGTGACCTCGGTCATAATCACCCACGACATGAATACCACCTACAAGGTGGCTGACCGGGTGGCCATGCTCTATGATGGCCGGATTATAGAAATGGGCACGCCGGAAGAAATCAGGCATTCACCCAACCCGGTGGTCCAGCAATTTATCAACGGCCGGGCCGAAGGCCCCATTACTGAGTGGTGAGGAGAACATCATGACAATGAAACGGGAAATGAAGGTTGGCCTCTTTCTTTCGGGCTTTTTTCTGCTGCTGGCCGTGCTGATATTATCCGTGGGCGATGTCCAGGAACTGTTCAAAAAACAGGGCTATCGGGTTTACGCTGTGTTTGATTCGGCCCTGGGTCTGGAAAAGAATGCGGCCGTCAAGATGGCCGGGATCAAAATCGGGCTGGTCAAGGGCATTGCCCTGGACGGGCGCCGGGCCAGGGTCACCATGAGCATTTATCCCGATTACCGGATTCCTCATGGTTCCAAAGCCACCCTGGCTTCGCTCGGCATACTGGGGGAAAAATATGTGGAAATCGTCCCCGGCCGGGAAGCTTCCTACTACGAACCAGAAGAAGTCATGGACTCTCTACCGCCGATCAGCTTTGACCAGCTGGGGACCCAGCTCATGTCCCTGGGCGAAGATATCAAGAAAGTGGCGGCCTCGGTCAACAGCGTCTTGCAGAAAGACCTGGGCCCTAACCTGAGAAAAACCCTGGAAAACCTGGCTTCACTGACCGGGGAGTTCGACAGTTTGCTCAAGGAGAACCGGTCTTCTCTGCACCAGGCGCTCGAAGATTCCGGCCAGACTTTCAGCACCATCAACCGGGAAGTGGAACGGGTCTCGGGCCGGTTGCAGGAGACCCTGAATGAAATTAAGGGGCTGGTCCAGGAAAACCGGCCGGGTGTTCAGGAAAGTTTGAAGAAGCTGGATGAAGCCCTGACCGGGCTGCAGGAATCGCTGGAGTCGCTGCAGACGGTGCTGGGCAGAATAGAAAAAGGCGAGGGCACTGCTGGCAAGCTGGTCCAGGAAACTGACCTTTATGACGAGGCCAAGGAAACTGTGGACCAGATTAAAAGGATTACCACCTCGGTCTCGGCCCTTGATTTCGGGGGCGGAGTCCAGGGCGCCTATTACGGCAGCAGTGAGCTGTTCAAGGGGTCGCTTTATGGTCGCCTCTGGTGGAAGAATCGGGCCTTGCTCTCGGCCGGTTTTATCCATAATCCCTGGGAAGATAAATTTGTCTATTCTCTGGAAGCTGGCTGGCGCTGGCGGGGGCTGGTGGCCAGGGGTGGACTGATTGAAAGCCGGTTCGGGGCTGGACTGGACTGGTATCTACTCAACAGCCGGCTGGCGCTGAGCGCCGAAGCTTTTGATTTCAATCGCTCGCCCCGGCCGCAATTCAGAGTTTATGGTCGGGTTTATCCGGTGAAAAACTTTTACCTGCTGCTGGGACTGGATGATTTTTCCCTGGCTGAGCGCCGGGAAATATTCTTCGGCCTGGGTCTGGAGCTCAGATGAAAAAGGGAACGGTTTTTGTCTGCCAGAACTGCGGTTTTCATTCGCCCAAGTGGCTCGGCCGCTGCAGCCAGTGCGGCGAGTGGAACACCATGGTGGAGGAACTGGAAGAAGAATTTGCTCCGGAGCTGCCCGGTAGCGGTGGTGAACCGGTCCTGTACCAGGACATAAAGGAGACCACCAGCCAGAGAATTCCAGTCGGCATCGACCAGTTCAATAACGTCCTCGGTGGCGGGCTGGTCCTGGGCTCGGTAGTCCTGATTGGCGGAGAGCCGGGCATCGGCAAATCCACCTTGTTGCTCCAGGTCTCGCGCGACCTGGCTGCTGAAGACAACCCGGTCTTATATGTTTCCGGAGAGGAATCCCTGGAACAGATTAAGCTCCGGGGAGACCGACTGGGACTGGGCCGGGAGAAAGTTTTTCTCCTGGCCGAAACCAGCCTGGAAAGAATCCTGAACGCCGCCGACCGCATGAGGCCCAGGGCCCTGGTTATAGATTCGGTCCAGACCATCTTTTCTTCCCAGCTGACTTCCAGCCCGGGCACCATCAGCCAGGTGCGGGAAGTGACCAACCGGGTCTTCCGCCTGGCCAAGCGCAACCAGATTCCAGTTTTTCTGATCGGGCATATCACCAAGGAAGGCAGCCTGGCCGGCCCCAAATCGCTGGAACACATGGTGGATGTGGTGCTGTTGTTCGAAGGAGAGCGGGACCATAATCACCGGGTGCTGCGGGTGCTGAAAAACCGCTTCGGCCCGGTCTCGGAACTGGCCATTTTTGAAATGAGCCAGTCCGGTTTACAGCCCATAGATAACCCTTCGGCTTTCTTCCTGCGAGAAAGGCCCCAGAATGAACCGGGCAGCGTGGTGGTGTCCACCATCAAGGGTTCCCGGCCGCTGCTGGTAGAAATCCAGGCCCTGGTCTCCTCCACCCTGTTTTCAGGCAACCCGCGGCGGATGTCGATAGGCCTGGACCATTACCGGGTGTCGATGCTGCTAGCCCTGGTGGAGAAGAAAGTGGGGTATAGCTTTGCCGGAGAAGATATCTACCTGAACGTGGCCGGCGGACTGGAAGTGGCCGAACCGGCGGCCGACCTGGGAGTGGTGCTGTCAGTTATTTCTTCCATCAAGAATCTACCGCTGCCGCGGGAAATGGCCGTCTTTGGAGAAGTCGGCCTGAGCGGGGAAATCCGCTCAGTCAGCCAGCCGGTGGCCAGAGTCAAAGAAGCGAGGTCCCTGGGATTGGAAACGGTGCTGATGCCAGCCGGCAACCTGCCCCAGCTTCAGGGCGAAAACCTCAAGGGTATTCGCTGCCTGGGCGTGGCCTCAGTCCGCCAGGCCTTGGCCCAGGTATTTTAATTTCTTGGCCGATTTTGTAAAATAAGGCCGAACCTGAGGGAAGGATTAATATGGGCTTAATATTGTTCAGGTTAATAATCATCATTCTGGTCCTGGTGGCCGGTTATTTCTACCCACCATTCACCCTTAACCGGACCGGCGGGGCCCTGGTTGGCTTGCTGCTGGGAGTACTGATTATACTTCTGGAAACCAGGGTGCGCCGGGCCCAGTTCAGGATAATCTGGACAGCTTCCGTCGGCACCCTGCTGGGCGTCCTGGCTGGCTGGTTGTTGGGCTCTATTTACCACTCGGTTGTGCGCACCTCGGAAATGGCCTCCTTCATCCGCATTTTTTTCCTGATCGCCTTTCCCTACATCGGATTTCTCCTGGGCATCAAGAAACCAGAATGGCTGGAACCGAGTTTTTTCGCTAACTTTTTCCGCAGCCAGGGAGCCGAACGGACGTATAAGCTGCTGGATACCTCGGTCATCATTGACGGCCGGATTGCCGAAGTCTGTAGCACCGGCTTCGTCGACGGAGACCTGGTGGTCCCTCAATTTGTATTGAAAGAGTTACAGCTGGTAGCCGACTCGCCCGACCCGCTGAAAAGGCAGCGCGGCCGCCGGGGCCTGGAAGTGCTGGACAGGCTGCAGAAAACAGCCAAAATCAAGGTGGTGATTTCTGACCTGGATTTTCCCGACATTAAAGACGTCGATTCCAAGCTGATAGAATGTGCCAAGGCTCTTAAGGCCAAGATCATCACCAATGATTTTAACCTCAACAAGGTGGCCAAGCTCCAGGGCATAGAAGTACTGAACATCAACGAACTGGCCAATGCCTTAAAACCGGTGGTCCTGCCCGGAGAAACCATGCGGGTCTTCATCCTGAAAGAAGGCAAGGAAAAGGACCAGGGCGTGGCCTACCTGGATGATGGCACCATGGTGGTGGTGGACAACGCCCGCCGCATGATCGGCCAGACGGTAGATATTACGGTGACCTCGGTCCTGCAGACGACGGTGGGCAAGATGATTTTTGGCCGCTATAACGGCGAACTCCGTTAGACAGGATGAGAAATGAAACTCAAAGCCGGGCTGGGTTATGACCTCCACCGGCTGGTCCCGGGCCGGCCGCTGATTATCGGGGGAGTCGCCATCCCAGCCGAAAGTGGCTGCCTGGCCCACTCGGACGGCGATGTCCTGGTTCATTCCCTGATCGACGCCCTGCTGGGGGCAAGCGGTGAAGGAGACATCGGCCAGAGGTTTCCGGATACCGACCCGGCTTATAGTGGAATTTCCAGCCTGGAGCTGCTCCGGCGGGTGATGGCTGAAGTCCGGGCCGCCGGCCTGACCGTGGTCAACACCGATAGCGTCCTGATCCTGGAAAAACCCCGGCTGGCCCCTTACCTGAGTGCCATGAAGGCCAACCTGGCGCCACTCCTGGGAATTGAGCCAGACCACATCGGTCTCAAGGCCAAGACGGCTGAAGGCCTGGGGGACATNNCAGGAATAGAGCTTTTCCGGGCTTAACGGTTTTGCCAAAGGCCTGATATTTTGGTATAATTGGCCCTAATTTCAGGGGAGTTAAGTTTCTGAGCTTATTATAAAAACAGCAATCAAAAATAAAAACGGCAAGCCCGGAAATCTACTCTTCTGAAAAATAAAATTCTTAAAGAAGGAGTCTTAATAATGAAGTCTCTAAGAGAGATTGCCAAAAAGACATTTTTGACCGAAAGCCAGCTGAAGAAGATTGAAGACCTCATCCTCAAGGACAATTTCTTCCCGCCGGAGACCGTCCGGCAAGAAATCGAAACATTCTGCACCGACCTGGGNNCCTGGTGACTATCGCCCGACACATTGAGGCCCTGAGGTCAGCCGAAATCCTGGCCCGACTGCGGGGTGAGCAGCAAGTCAGGATTGATTTCGCCACCGAGCTGGCCGATGAAGCCCTCTACCTGGTGGAGGACAACCACTACCGGGCTATCGAAATCGAAGAAAAGATTGAGAAAAAATATCCCGGCTACCGCATCCAGTCGTACCGCTCGGCCCGCCAGCTGCGCGGGGCAGAGTACCTGCGCTGGTACGTGGTCTGCAAGCCGGAATTTCCCGGCCAGGAAGTCTCGCCCGAAGAAACCGACCTCAAGAAAATTGCCGACAAAGAATTCCTGGCCTCCATTCCCAAAGAGACCCTGGCTCGCTACCAGGAATTGATGAATAAAGCCAAGGACCCGGAAAGGCCCTACATAGAAGTCAATCACGTGGCCAAAGATAAAACCCTGCGGATATCGGTGGTCTGCAAGAGCGATTCCATTCCGCGGTTTTTCATCAACGTGTCTGACGTCATCAATTCCCACGGGCTGGTCTCCCGGCGCAAGTACGTAGAGCATTTTGCCAACGGCAAGACCATCCTGACCTTCTACCTGGACGATATCACCAATGAAGAAAAACTGCAGGACCTGGTCTCCGACATCAGTCTGATTTATGTCATTCCGGAAAGCCCGCTATCAGCCCTGTTCCGGGAAGGAAAGCTCACCGCCCAGGAAACCCTGTTTGGAGCCTCAGCCTGGAGCTTCACCCACCAGTTCCTGAGCAGCTTTAACGAAGAATACCTGAAACTATCTCAGGCCCTGAAGGATAACCCGGAACTGCTGGGATTGCTGCGGGAGATGAAGACCAGGCTGGCCAAAGAAACCTTCACCGAGGACCGGGTCTGGGATGCCCTGATCAATAATTATCCCATGGTCAAAAAGTTATTCGAGCTGTTTGACCGGAAATTCAACCCGGCGGTTAAAGACCATAAGATAGATGACCGGGTGCAGGCTCTGAGCCGCGAGATCAGCCGGGAGGTGCCGGTGGAGGCCGACCGGATGGTCCTGCTGAGCGTTATCACCTTCATCAACTCCATCCTGCGGACCAATTTTTACAAGAAAGAAAAGGTTTCCATTGCCTACATGTACAGGCCGGATTTCCTGAACAAGGTAGACTATCCGGTCACACCATTCGGAATATTCCACGTCATCGGCCGGGAGCTTCGCGGTTTCCACATCCGCTTTCGCGACATCGCCCGGGGCGGCATCAGAATTGTCCGTTCTATCAACTATCAGACTTACCTGAACAATTCCGATTTTATCTTTGACGAGAACTACAACCTGGCCCTGACCCAGCAGAGAAAGAACAAAGACCTGGCCGAAGGCGGCTCCAAGGGAACAATCCTGCTGCGCTGGGGCTTCACCGACAAGATGGCTGTGGCTTTCAAGAAATACATAGACGGACTGCTGGACCTGATGATGCCCGATGCCTCCATCGTTGATTATTACGGCAAGGATGTCATCCTGTTCCTCGGGCCGGATGAGTGGACGGCCGACCTGATGGAATGGGCGGCCCTGAGAGCCAAAGCTCGCGGCTACAAATTCTGGAAAGCATTCACCACCGGTAAGCCGCTCAGCATGGGCGGAATTCCCCATGACCGCTACGGCATGACCACCAACTCAGTGCATGAGTATGTGCTGTGTGCCCTGAAGAAACTCGGGCTCAAGGAAGAGAACATAACCAAGGTTATGACCGGCGGTCCCG
>DMVN01000074.1:0-238 GCA_003476685.1 Acidobacteriota bacterium
GGTTCGAGTCCGACCCGCGCCTCCACCTTTCCTTTTCCTGATCTCCGCCGGGCTTGAAGATCGAGAAGCCTACCGGCCTTAAGCGCTTTTCTCCAGCCTGATATCTTTTTAGGTTTGCCATTAGGTCAGCTAAAGCCTCGGGCCCATCTCCAGCTGTCCGATTTTAGAGCGGATACTCCGGCCGCCTATATATGAATAATCATTCATGTATTTCCGGACTGCCGCCGCGCCGCTTCCA
>DMVN01000074.1:284-8478 GCA_003476685.1 Acidobacteriota bacterium
AGAGTACAAGGTCTTATCTTAAAACCCAAAGAAGAATGGGAAAAGATAAAGGGCGAGCCGGCCACCGTGGCCGATTTATTCAAATCTTACCTGGTGCCGGTGGCGGCCATCCCGGCTGTGGCCCAGTTCCTGGGATTCTGGCTGATCGGGGTCAGCCTGCCGGTCCGGGGCATGTTCAGGATGAGTCTGGGGTCTTCTCTTGGCCGGGCAGTCGTCTCCTACATTCTGAGCCTGGCCTCGGTCTTCATCCTGGCCCTGATTATCAATGCCCTGGCTCCGACTTTCTCTTCCAGGCCCGACCAGGTCCAGTCGCTCAAGCTGGCCGCCTACAGCCTGGCTCCTTATTATGTAGCTGGAATCTTTTACCTGGTGCCGGTGCTGTCTTTCCTGGTCGTGCTGGCTGGAATCTACAGCCTGTACGTCCTCTATCTGGGTTTCAAGGCCGGACTGATGGAAACCCCACCCGAGAAAATAATGGGCTATTTTGTGGTCACGCTGGTGGTTGGTATTGTCCTGATGCTGGTAGTAGGCCTGGTGGTTGGGGCTATCTTTTCCTTAAGCACCTTCTACAGCGGCCTGTAGTTCTTCTACTACCCGGTTGAAGGCTTCCCGGGGTACCGGGGCCTGGGTTATCGGCCGGCCGATTACCAGGAAGTCAGCTCCTTTCTTGACGGCTTCTTCCGGGGTCATGATCCTTTTCTGGTCCTGCGCTTCGGCCCAGGCTGGCCTGATGCCGGGAGTAATAATCCTGACTTTTTCCCCCAATTCGGCGCGGAGTGGCTCCAGTTCCTGCGGGGAACAGACGATGCCCTCGATTCCGGCTTCCACTGCCAGACGGGCCAACCGCAGCACCTGGTTCTTGGAATCAGAGCTGAAGCCTATTTCCTGAAGGTCGCTGTCCTTCAGGCTGGTGAGAACCGTTACTCCCAGGATAAGGGGCAGGGGCTTGTTCTCTTTTGCGGCCGTTTCCCGGGCAGCTTCGACCGCCTTCTTCATCATCTCGCCGCCTCCAGAAGTATGAAGGGTTAGCATCGAGACCCCATGCCGGACGGCTGACCTGACGGCCCCGGCCACGGTGTTTGGAATGTCGTGGAGCTTTAGGTCCAGGAAAACTTCTTTCCCGTAGCCTTTGACCAGGTCCAGCATGGCCGGCCCTTCAGCCGTGTAAAGTTCGAGGCCGACCTTGAAAATCCTGGCTTCAGGCAGTGATTCCAGCACCGACCGGGCCTCTTCCCGGTTCTTAACATCCAGGGCGATGATTATTTTTCTGGCGATATCTCTTTTCATTTCAGTCATAAGACTACCTTTCTATGAAATTAATTTAAGTTACAAACCCTGGTTCAGTTAGCGACCGATTCCCGGTGCTAACAGCAGTAGAGAAAAACCCAGCCCGGTCGCGGGGTTGACTCCAATTCCCGGTGCCGGGAATTGTTTTCGGACTCGGGAGCGGTAGCCCAACCAGGGCCACAATTCGGTGACTGGCAAAACAAGTGTTAGCTGGCTGTTTTCCGGGCGTTCTTTTTGCCCATAGCCTTTTCTTTTTCATATTCATAATCTCAGAAAGAAATTAAAATTTATTATTGGGGCAGCAGGCTCAGACCTGCAGGCTGCCGGTAATTTCGCTTATTTTATTAATTCCGTGCTTTTCAGCCCAGCTTTCCAGGTCTCTGATAATTTTCAAGCAGGCATCCGGGTCGACAAAATTGGCCGTACCAACCTGAACGGCGGCTGCTCCCGCCATCATGAATTCCAGGGCATCTTCGGCCGTGAAGATTCCGCCCATCCCGATGACCGGGACTTTAACTGCCCGAGCCACCTGAAAGACCATCCTCAAGGCAATGGGCTTGATAGCCGGCCCGCTCAATCCGCCCATGATATTCCCAAGCCGTGGTTTTCTTGTTTCCAGGTCTATGGCCATGGCCAGCAGGGTGTTGATGAGCGAAATGGCTTCCGTGCCGGCTTCTTCCGCAGCCTGGGCCACAGAGGTGATGTCGGTCACGTTGGGCGAAAGCTTGGTGATGAGGGGCAGGGAAGTGACCTGTTTAACCTTTTTTACCGTGCGGTAAGTGGCTTCCGGGTTCTGAGCCGGGCAGCGGCCGCCTTCCCGCACGTTGGGGCAGGAGATGTTCAATTCCAGGGCGGCCAGGCCCTGGTGCCGGCCGAGGTATTCAGCCACCCGGGCATATTCATCTTCTTCTTCACCGCAGACGTTGACGATGACCGCGGTGTTGAGACCGGCCAGCTCGGGCAGCACTTCCCGGCAGAAGGCTTCTACCCCGATTCCCTGCAGACCAATCGAATTTATCAGGCCGCTCGGGGTTTCTACCAGACGCGGCGGTCTGTTGCCCCCTCTCGGTTTAAGGTAAAGCCCTTTGACCACGAAGCCGCCCAGTAACCCCAGGTCGTAGAAAGGTTTGAATTCCAGCCCGTAGCCGAAGGTCCCGCTGGCCGCCAGCACCGGGTTCTTGAACCGGAGAAAACCCAGGTCCAACGACAGGTCAACCATGGTCATTCTCCTGCCAGATTATTTCATCGTGGGGGAAGACCGGCCCGTCCTGGCAGACTTTCAGGTATTTTTCCTGGCCGTTTCGCCTGATTTTCTTGACGCAGCCCCAGCAGGCGCCGAAGCCGCAGCCCATGATGGCTTCCAGAGAGAATTCGCCAGCCAGCTTTTCCCCGCGGCAGATTTCGGCCAGCTTTTCCATCATCGGGTCCGGTCCGCAGGCGTAAAGAAACTCTGGCCGCCTCTTTTTCAGAGTTTCTTCTACCAGCGAGGTGACGAAGCCCGGAAAACCGGCACTGCCGTCGTCGGTTGAAACCAGGACTTCGAACCCGCTTTTTTCCAGGCGTTCCTGGAGGGGAAGGTCAGCAGCAGTTCGCCCGCCGTAGAAAATCACCGGCCGAGCCCCGGTCCGGAGCAGCTCCCTGGCCAGGAAATACAGCGGGGCCAGGCCCCGGCCCCCGCCCACGCAGAAGACCTCCTTTCCCCTGAATTCAGGTCTGATGGTGAAACCCTGGCCCAGGGGTCCGAGAAGGTTCAGCCTCTCTCCAAATTTTTTTTGGGATAATAATCTGGTCCCTTCCCCGGCTATCTGGAAGAAAATCTGCAGCCTGGGCCCCTCGGCGTTATGCAAGCTGATGGGGCGCCGCAGCAGCGGCTGGGTGAATTCCGAAACCTTGATCATCAGGAACTGTCCCGGCTGGGCCTTGGTAGCAATCTCCGGGGATTCCAGGGTGAAAAGAAAATAATCATTCCAGCTCTGCACTTCAACCAGACGTGCCTGTCTATCTATGACCATTTCTTTATCCCGACCTTACTTGTCCTGAGGTTGCCGGTATTCCTGAATTAAATACCAGAAAAAGCGGTGAATGGCAAATTTTCTGTTATTCCAGTCCGGGTTCTGGCTCCAGAATCGCCATAACCTCAAAAAAGAAGGTAGCAAACCGCCGGAATTACCGTCCAATCCAGTCTTCCCCGTCCGTTGTCATCCCAACAAAAAGTTGTTTTAATCCAGCCGATTTCTTATAATTAAAACTAATTCATAATAACCAGGAGGACTCATAAATGTTTATATCCCGCCGGGCTAAAGAAATACAGGCCTCTCCCATCCGCAAGCTCAAGCCTTTTGCCGACGAGGCCAGGAAAAGGGGGATTCATATTTTCCATCTGAACATCGGCGACCCCGACATCCCCACCCCGGAACCCATCATCCGGGCCTTCCACCAGTATAACGGCCCCATCCTGGGCTACGGGCCGTCGCAGGGCTTTGAGGAATTGCGGCAGGCTATAGCCGATTATTTTGCTGGCTACGGAATCAAGCTGACGGCCGATAATGTCCTGATTACCATCGGCGGTTCAGAAGCCATCCATTTTTCCTTCTCGGTGGTGGCCGACCCGGGCGATGAAATTATCATCCCCGAACCCTTTTACACCAACTATAACGGTTATGCCACTTTTGCTGACGTCCGAATTGTTCCTCTTCCCTTGAAAGTGGAAGATGGCTTCAGGTTGCCCCCCAAAGAGCAGATTGAAGCCCTGATAACCCCGCGGACCAGGGCCATACTGCTGTGCTCGCCCAACAACCCCACCGGGACGGTCTATACCGAAGAAGAGCTGCGGCGGGTGGTAGACCTGGTCAAAAAGCACGATCTATTTTTAATCGGCGACGAAGTTTACAAGGAATTCGTCTACGACGGGCTGCAGCATAAGAGCATCCTTGAATTCAAGGAAATTGAGAACCGGGTGATTGTGGTTGACAGCATCTCCAAGCGCTTTAGCTGCTGCGGGGCCCGCATCGGGGCCATCGTCACCCGGAACGAAGAAGTTTACCAGGCGGTGCTGAAATTTGCCCAGGCCCGGCTCTGCCCGCCCTCGGTGGAGCAGTATGCCGCCCTGACTGCCTACCGAATGGGCCTGGATTATTTCGGGCCTATCAGAGAAGAATACCAGCGGCGTAGGAATGTCCTGTATGAGGGCCTGACCTCCATCCCGGGCGTCTTCCTCCGGAAGCCACAGGGCGCTTTCTACGTCATCTGCCGCCTGCCGGTTAAAGATTCCGAGCATTTTGCCCAGTGGATGCTGACCGATTTTTCACTTAACAATAAAACTGTAATGGTAGCTCCGGGGCCGGGCTTCTATGCCACTTCCGGCCGTGGCCAGGATGAAGTGAGAATTGCCTACGTCCTTAAAGAAGAGGACCTGGCGGAAGCCATCGAAATCCTGCGCCGGGGCCTGGAAAAGTATCGGAAGCTTTTTGGCTGAGTCTGGATGAGCCTTAAAGAGATTCTCAGGGACCGGGAAACCTGGCAGGGAATAATCATCATTCTGAGCCTGTCGCTGGTCCTGGGTGCCGTCAGCCAGGTGGGCCTGATCAAGAGGTTCCTTCAGGGTGAATTCAAACAGGCTTTCTTCTCCCGCCAGGAATATCCGGGTCTGGTCTTTATCAGCCTGCCCGAAGTGGAAGAGCTGTGGCATAACCAGCAGGCGGCTATTTTAGACAGCCGGCCGAGCTCAGAGTTCCGACGCGGACATATACCCGGAGCCATTTCCGTTCCCCTGGATGAGGTCAAGAGCGGAAATTATGGTCTGCTCCAAACCATCCCGGCGGGTCAGCCCCTGATTATTTACTGCGAGGGCGGGGATTGCCTGACCAGCCTCAACCTGGCCCGGCTGCTCCATGACCGCGGCTTCCGGGACCTCAGGATTTTTAGCGGCGGCTGGGAGGAATGGACGGCTGCCGGGTTGCCCGTGGAAAAAACGGAAGAAGATGCTCAATAATAAATATTTCCTTCTATTCCTGCGGCTGGTGGTGGGTGGGGTCTTTATCTGGGCAGCGGTGACCAAAATCGCTGACCCCCTGAGCTTCGCCCAGGACGTTAAAAACTACCGGCTGGTCGGCCACAACCTGAGTTTTATCACGGCCATATTTCTGCCCTGGGTCGAGCTGGTGGCCGGGGTTTGTCTGATTATCGGGGTCTTTCCCCGCTCCAGCGCCCTGCTTATCAGCGGCTTGCTGCTATTTTTTATCATCCTGGTGACCATTACCCTAATCCGCGGGATTGATGTGGATTGCGGCTGTTTCGGGACTTTCAGCCGCCGGGCCGACCTCTGGCTCATACTGGAAGATTCGTTATGGCTGGCCATGTCCCTGATTCTCCTTTTCTCTCCGGGCAATCAGTTCTGCCTGTTAAAAAAGGCCGGGTAAATTTTCCTCTGATATTTTAGATATCTGCTGGCGGCCATCCTTGAAATTTAAAGCCCGAAAGTGTATATTTTCTTGAATTCAAGATGGCCTTAGAAGGAGAGAGTATTATGGCAAAAAAGTATGTGTATTTCTTCGGACCCGGTGTGGCCGAGGGTAACAAGGACATGAAGGACATCCTTGGCGGCAAGGGCGCTAACCTGGCTGAGATGGCCAGCATTGGCCTCCCCGTTCCCCCCGGTTTTACCATCTCCACCGAGGTTTGCAACCTGTTTTTTAAGGCAGGAAATAAGGTTCCGAAGGACGTGGAACAACAGATAATGACCAGCCTGAAAAGGCTGGAAAAAACCGCCGGGCAGAAATTCGGAGACCCGGTCAATCCCCTGCTGGTGTCGGTCAGGTCCGGAGCCAAGTTCAGCATGCCCGGGATGATGGATACCATCCTCAACCTGGGCCTCAATGATAAGACGGTTGAAGGCCTGGCCAGGAAAACCGGCAACCGCCGTTTTGCCCTGGACTGCTACCGCCGCCTGATTCACATGTTCGGCGACGTCGTCCTGGACATCCCCAAGAAGAAATTTGAGGAGATTCTCCGGGCTCGCAAGGAAGCCAGCGGCATTCAGTACGACCACGAACTTACCGAAAAGACCCTGGAAGAAATCATCGCCGGCTACAGAAAGCTGGTGGCGGCTGAAACCGGCCGGGACTTTCCCCAGGATGTTCTGGACCAGCTGCGGCTGGCTATTGCCGCGGTTTTCAAGTCCTGGCACAATCCCAGAGCCATCACCTACCGCCGCAAGTACCATATCCCCGAGAACCTGGGAACGGCGGTGAATGTCCAGCAGATGGTTTTCGGTAATTACGGTCCGACCTCGGCTACGGGTGTCGGTTTTACTCGCAACCCGGCTACTGGAGAAAAAGAGCTCTACGGTGAGTACCTGGTCAATGCCCAGGGAGAAGACGTAGTGGCCGGCATTCGCACCCCGGCTCCCCTTAAAAACCTGGAAAAAGAAATGCCCGAAGTTTTCAAGAAGCTGGTGACGGTGGTCAAACGGCTGGAAAAGCATTACGGCGACGTCCAGGATTTCGAGTTCACCATTCAGGAAGGCAAGCTCTACATGCTGCAGACCCGCAACGGCAAGAGGACCGGCATGGCTGCGGTCAAGATCGCAGTGGACCTGGTGGAAGAGGGCCTGATCACCAGAGAACAGGCTCTGCTCAAGGTGGAGCCCGAAGCTCTCAACCAGCTGTTGCACCCGATATTTGACCTGAAGGAAAAAGCCAAACATCCGCTCCTGGCCCGGGGTCTGGCGGCTTCTCCCGGAGCGGCCACCGGTCAGATTGTGTTCACGGCCAACGAGGCGGTGGCCTGGGCCAAAGAGGGTAAGAAAGTCATCCTGGTCAGAGAAGAGACTTCTCCGGACGATATCCATGGAATGAGCGCGGCCCAGGGAATTCTCACCGCCACCGGTGGTATGACTTCGCATGCGGCCGTGGTTGGCCGGCAGATGGGCAAACCGGCCGTAGTCGGCTGCGGCGCCATCAAGGTGCAGGAAGAGGAAAAAGCCTTCTACATTGACGGCAGAAAATTCAGCGAAGGCCAGTGGATTTCTATAGACGGCTCGACCGGTGAAGTGCTGGAAGGCGAAATTCCAACCAGACCGTCCGAGATTCTTCAGGTAGTCAGGGGTTCCTTAAAGCCGCAGGAGTCCAGGCTTTATCAATATTTCTCCAAACTGCTGTCCTGGGCCGATAAATCACGGCGCCTGGGAGTCAGGGCCAATTCCGACACCCCGGCTGACGCCAAAATCGCCTTTGCCTTCGGGGCCGAGGGTATCGGGCTGGCCCGGACTGAACACATGTTCTTTGGACCAGAACGCCTGCCCATCGTGAAAGAAATGATCCTGGCCGAGACCGAGGAGGCCAGGCGCCAGGCCCTGGCCAAGCTCCTGCCCTTCCAGAAGCAGGACTTTTACGAATTTTTCAAGGAAATGAAGGGTCATCCGGTGACCATCAGAACCATAGACCCGCCGTTGCACGAATTCCTGCCCCGGAAAGAAGACCTGATGGTTGAGCTGGCCGTTCTCAAGGCTACCAACGGTTCGCCCGATAAGATTGCCGAGCTGGAGAAATTGCTGGCCCGGGTTAAAGCCCTGTCCGAGTTCAACCCCATGCTCGGCCACCGCGGCTGCCGTCTCGGCATCNNCCGGAAATCACCGAGATGCAGGTCCAGGCCATATTCGAAGCAGCCTGCGAACTTACCAGGGAAGGCTACAAGGTCTTACCGGAAATCATGATTCCCCTGGTGGGTGAAGTTCTGGAACTTTCCAACCAGAAGGCCATTGTTGACCAGGTGGCCGCTGAGGTTATGAAAAAATACGGAGTTAAGGTCAAATACACGGTCGGGACCATGGTGGAAATCCCCCGGGCAGCTCTGACCGCTGATGAGGTAGCCAGGGAAGCCGAATTCTTCTCCTTCGGAACCAACGACC
>DMVN01000239.1 GCA_003476685.1 Acidobacteriota bacterium
CTCCTCTGCCAGAAGCTCAACGGCTATTACCATAAATATCCCATCCTTTCCGAAGAGAACGGGGAAATCCGGGCGTTCCGACTGCTCGTCCTCCGGTCCGTCAAGGATCAGCTCCGAGCCGCGCTCGGCCTCATGGGCATCCCCCCGCCCGAGCGGATGTGACGCAACGCCCTTCGCCTTTTGGCGGTTGAAAAACAATTAGCGGAGGTGAACATGATCGAGGTTCAAGGGCTCACCAAGAGATATGGCGATCTCGTCGCCGTCTCCGAGCTNNCCGGCAAGACGACGACGATGCGCATCCTGACCGGCTATCTCCCGGCCACTTCGGGCCGGGCTACCGTCGCCGGCTTCGACGTCTTCGACCAGCCCGACGCCGTCAAGCGGTCGATCGGCTACTTGCCCGAGATCGTCCCCCTCTACCTGGACATGACGGTCTCGGCCTACCTCGGATTCGTGGCCGAGATCAAGCAGGTCCCCAAGGCCAAGCGCAGCGCTGCAGTCGCCCGGGTCGTGGAATCGGCCGGCCTGAAGGATGTCGCCCGCCGGCTCATCAGGAACATCTCCCGCGGTTTCAAGCAGCGGACGGGCATCGCCCAGGCCCTGATTCACAATCCCCGGGTGGTCATCCTGGATGAGCCGACCATCGGCCTCGACCCGGCCCAGATCAAGGAAATCAGGGACCTGATCAAATCCCTGAAAGGCGAACACACGGTAATGCTCTCCACCCACATCCTGGCCGAGGTCAAGGAGGTCTGCGACGGGGTGGTAATCATCAACGAGGGCCGGCTGATGGCTTCCGGCTCGCTGGAAGAACTGGCCAGGAGCTACAGCCAGAACGACGGGGTCTACCTGAAACTGGACCGGACTGACGGAGAAATCTTAACCCTTTTCCGGCAGCAGCTCCCCGGCCTCAAGACGGCTGCGGTTGAGGGTACCGAAATCAGGCTGGAATGGCCCTGGGGCCAGGATTTAAGGACCCAGGTCTTGAAGCTCTGCCTCGAGCGGAAGCTGGAAATCAAGGAAATGCGCTCGCTGGCCATGAACATTGAGGAACTTTATCTGAGAATCGTCTCAGGAGGTATGGAACAATGAGTCCTGTCTGGTCGATTACCAAGAAAGAACTGGTTTCTTACTTTACCTCGCCCATCGCCTATATAGTCATTGCCGTGTTCATCCTGCTGTCTGGCTTTTTCTTCTACAGCCTGGTCTGGTGGTTCAACACCCAGGCCCTGCAGATGTCCCAGAACCCTTACTACTTCCAGCAGGTTAACATCAACCAGATGGTCTTTGCCCCGCTCTTTCATAACCTGAGCATCATCCTTCTGCTGATGTTGCCGGTCATCTCCATGAGGCTGTTTTCGGAAGAAAAAAAGATGGGCACCGAAGAGCTGCTCTTTACCTCCCCGGTTTCGGTCATCCAGATCATCCTGGGCAAGTACCTGGCTTCGCTGATTGTCCTGCTGGCCATGCTCGGGCTGAGCGCCATTCCCACCATCTTTACTTTTATCTACGGCAACCCGGAACCGGTGCCTTACCTGCTGGGCTACCTGGGCCTGTTCCTGCTGGGAGCAGCCTTCCTGGGACTGGGAATTTTCTGGTCGGCCCTGACCGAAAACCAGATTGTCTCAGCCGTGCTGACCTTCGGCAGCCTACTGCTTTTCTGGGTGCTGAGCTGGGCGGCCTATTCGGCCCGCGGGCTGTGGCAGGATGTTCTGAACTACCTGTCCTTCTTCGAACATTTTGACGGGTTGACCAAGGGCGTCCTGGATACCAGCGACCTCGTTTACTACCTGAGCTTCGCCTTTTTCGGACTTTTCCTGACCCATTCGGTAATTCAATTCCGGCGCTGGAGGTGAGACCATGAACTGGCTGAAAAATTATCTTAATTATATAAGCCTCGGGCTTCTGGTGGTGGCTATCGTCATCCTGGCTGTCTGGCCTCAGTACCGGACGGCAGCCTGGGTGAGCGGCGGAGCCGGCCTGGTGGCCCTGGCCGTCTATCTAATTGCCAATCTGTCAACACTAAAGGAAGGGCTCAAACGCCGTTCCTTCATCTATTCCAGTAATTTGATGCTGATCATCATCCTGGTGCTGGCCATCCTGGTAGTGCTCAATTTCTTCCTGGCCCGGCATCATTACCGGGTTGACTTCACCGCGGCTAAAATCCACAGCCTGTCGGAGCAGTCGGTCAGCGTGGTTAAGAACCTGAAGCAGGAGGTGGTGATCAAGGCCTTTTTCCGCGACAGCAACGTCAGCCGCCAGACCATGGAAAACCTGCTCAAGAACTACGCCTACCATTCTTCCAGGATCAAGTACGAATTCGTTGACCCCGACAAGAACCCGGGTCTGGTCAAGAAATATGACATCACCCAGGACGGCACCACCGTTTTTGAATGCGGGGATAAGGAGAACAGAGTCACTACCACTTCCGAAGAGGACGTCACCAACGCCATCATCAAGGTAACCCGGGAAAAGAAAAAGACCATCTACTTCCTGGAAGGCCACGGGGAAAACTCGGTGGAAGACAGCGGTGATGTCGGTTATAGCACCGCCAAAACTGAGCTGGAAAAAATCGGCTATGAGGTCAAGAAATTGACCCTGGCCCTGTCGGACAATTTCCCGGCCGATTGCGCCCTGCTGGTCATCCCCGGCCCCCGGAAAGGACTGCTGCCCAACGAGTTCCAGACCATCAAAAATTTCCTGGAAAAGGGCGGTCGGGTCCTGTTCCTGGTCGACCCGGAAACTTCTTCCGGACTGGAAACCTTCCTGGCCGATTACGGGATAAAGCTGGAGAACGACCTGGTGGTGGACACGGTCTCCCGGCTGCTGGGAGGCGATTACTTCATGCCGGTGGTTACTGAATACCAGAGCCATGACATCACCAAGAACTTCCGTTATGCCACTTTCTTTCCGCTGGCCCGGTCGGTGGAAATTTCCGACACCAAACCCGAAGGCCTGACCCTTAACAGCCTGGCCCGCACCAGCGCCAATTCCTGGTCTGAAAGGCAGCTGGACAAAGCCGAGGTGTCTTTTGACCAGGGCCAAGACCGGCAGGGGCCAATCTCTCTGGCCGTGGTCGGCAGCAAGAAAGTTGAAGTCAAAGAACCGACCGCAGAGAAAAAGCCGGAAGAAAATAAGGAAAAGGCTGAGGGCCAGGACCAGCCGGAGGGAGAACAGACAGAAGCAACCGCCACGGTCACCCGGGAAGCCAGGCTGGCTGTGTTCGGTGATTCCGATTTTATCACCAACAAGTATTACAACCTCTCGGGCAATGGTAACTTCTTCCTGAACACGGTTAACTGGCTGACGGAAGAAGCCGACCTGATTTCGGTCCAGCCCCGGACCCGCTCTCCCCGCTCTGTCAACCTGACTCCCAGCCAGGGGCGGTTTCTGATGTGGCTATCGGTTATCCTGCT
>DMVN01000254.1:0-754 GCA_003476685.1 Acidobacteriota bacterium
CTGATTTTTCCCGGCCCCTCACCGATAAGGTGCGCGAGCTGGAAATCAGAGAAATAAGACGGGCTCTGGAGAAAAGCGGAGGGGTAAAGAGCCGGGCGGCCCGGCTGCTGGGCATCACCGAGCGCATGCTATCATACAAGATGAAGGTCTACGGTCTTTAAAAATTCGGGACACCCTACATTTTTCCGATTTTTTTGGGCACCCAGTCAATCTATTTAGCGAGCCCAGATTATAGCTTAGCATAGCAGAAAAATCACAAACATTCTCCCGCTGCCAAGGTCTTAATCTTGGGATGGCTCTAATTTTTGCCCTGGAATAAGTTAGGCCCAAATAAAAAAGGCCTCATTGATGCTGAAAAAATAGGAAATATCTAGGCTGTCCCGATTTTTTAGTCGTAGAGTTGCCATTCGCCGGAATGGTTTTCAGGAAGTTTTGATTTCTCTTCCCAGACCTTGAGCAGGTAGTCTTTGGTGTCTTCAAAAATCTGGGCCTGCTGCTCCACCACCTGTTCGGCCTCCTCTGAACTCAGGTCCCAGGTGCTGTGGACAAAATCAGCTATCCGGGCGTAATAGAGCGGTGTTACCAGCTCGATAATCTTGAAACGGTTCCTGGGCCAGGCATGGAAGGTGGCGGCCAGCTCGTACAGGATTTTTACCCAGGCCTCAACTGGCAGTCGGAATTCCTGGACCGCCAGTCTGGAGGCAGCTTCCACGGCGGCATAGGCTTCCTCGGAAAACATTTCTTTCCACAGGGG
>DMVN01000254.1:864-1070 GCA_003476685.1 Acidobacteriota bacterium
CGGAACATCGGTCCCAGTTGCCTGGACGGGTCCTTGACGTCGTGAATTTTCACTCCCAGGTTGGCCTGGCAAATCTTGAAGCCTTGAATGATGGCGTTGGTAGTCATCCAGATGTCTATGCCAAAACGGGCTACGTCTGTCTCCCAGACTTCCTGGCTCATGTAGAACTCGGCAACCTTCCGGTTGAAAGCAAAATCGCCGCCGAT
>DMVN01000254.1:1083-9744 GCA_003476685.1 Acidobacteriota bacterium
ATGGTGCCGTCGTACTTGTGGCGCTGGTAAATCGGGGCCACGAAATCATAGCCCTTTTCCAGGACAGGATTTAGCAGGTTAAAGACCCAGTCCGAAGTAATGCTGCGCAAATCGGCGTCAACCACGGCGCAGGCCTGGACTTTGAGTTTGCAGGCCGCTTCAAACACCGAGCGCAGGGCCGAGCCCTTACCCCCGATTCCCCGGTAAATGGAGACCAATTTTTCCTGCCAGGGTTTAATCTGGAATTCTTTGGCAGCTTCGCGGGTGTCATCGGTGGAGCCGCCGTCGGCGATGAAAATCAGGTTGCGCTGATTCCGGTAATATTTATCCAGGCCGTGGGTGACCATCTGGATGACGTGGGCGATAGTCTTTTCATTGTTGAAGCAGGGAATGCCGACGATTATATCAGCCTGGCCGATTTCTTCCAGCCGTTTTAAGGTATACCCCCGGAGGGATGTGGTATAGGCCATAAGTTTATTATCCATTCAAAGCCAGTATAAGTCAAACACCGGCTTTTAAGCTGCGTCGATCAACCGCCGGTCAACATCGAGCTCGAGCCGCTGGCGCTATTCCGGACCCTTTCTAAGGAACCAGCCCGCTGGGCGCAATGCTTAAGGTTGCCCGAGCCGCGGTCAGCTCTTCATCCTGCAATTCCGGTTATAGCATTTCTGGTTGACACCTAAAGCCCTTTATTGATATCCTGAAAGCACAGCGGTCAAGCGGCTATCTCCTTATTGATAAATCTATGAGGCGGAGGTCTGATGTCCGTTCGTTTTGTTATTTTTACCGACCTTGATGCCACCCTGCTCGACCACCGGACTTATAGTTTTAAGCCGGCCCGGCCGGTTCTGGAGAAAATCAAAAAACTGAAAATTCCAGTTGTTCTCTGCACCAGCAAGACCAGGTCCGAGACCGAAGCCCTGGCCCGAGAGCTCGGTTTTAAACATCCCTTCATCGTGGAAAATGGCGGAGCCGTTTTTATGCCTGAAAATTATTTTCCGCCAGCTTTTTTCAAGAAGCTTGGTGTGAAGACAGTTAAGAAGAACGGTTACCGAGTTGTAGAACTTGGCACTCCTTACCGCAGGCTCAGGCAATTTTTTAAGCTGGTCAGAAAGAGCACCGGTCTCCCGTTAGTTGGTTTTGGCGACCTGACTGTGGACCAGGTGGCGGCGCTTACCGGCCTGGGCAGGAAAGAAGCCCGGCGGGCCAGGCTGAGAGAATATGACGAACCCTTCTTCCTGGAGAGCAGTCTGCTGGCAAAATGGCTGCGGGCCGGAAAGAAGAACCAGGCATTGAAAAGGAATGAAGGCGCTGGTTCGAGCCGCCTGAAAAAAAATGAGCTCATAAGCTATAAAGAGTGGGGTCCGAATGACATAAAAAGGGTCTTGAGACGTATCAGGCGGGAAGCCAGTCAAAACGGGCTCAGGATTACTGAGGGTGGCCGGTTTTATCACCTGACCGGCCACAACGACAAAGGCCGGGCGGTGCGATTGCTCCGAAAACTCTACCGGCTGAAATACGGCAGAATCATTACCATCGGGCTGGGAGACTCAGCCAACGACTGGCCGCTGCTTAAGGCGGTAGATTATCCGGTGCTGGTGGCCAGGCCAGATGGGTCTCATCCGAAATTACCGCCCGGACTTAAAGATATTTACAAAACCAGAAAACCTGGCCCTCGTGGCTGGGCTGAGGCGATAAAATATTTTCTTTCCAGCTTCGGGATTTCTAAAGGTCGAGCCGTAATTTCCACCGCAGAAAATAAATTTAAGAGCGCTCCNNCCATGGCTGATGTGCACCAAACAGGAGTAGTGCCCACTTTTCATCGGCTGGGAGAGTTGAAGATTGAGCGCATGGAACAGGAGCTCAGGGAGTTTAATCGCCATCGGCCGATTGCTCTGGTCTTGCCGGTAACTCCGGCTGAACTTGACTCGCCGGCTCTAAAAGGAATCCTCCATCATCTGCAAGACATAGATTATTTAAATGAAGTTGTGGTGGTGCTCGGCCGGACTGATAAGGAAGAAGATTTTCACAAGACAAAAAAGCTATTTTCTGTTTTACCGCAACGGCATCGGGTTATCTGGGCCTCGGGACCTCATCTGGGCGAGCTTTATAAAGTCCTGGAAGAGGCCGACCTCTCACCTGGCGGCGACGGCAAAGGAAGGTCAGCCTGGGTGGCTTATGGCTACATTCTGGCCCGGGAAGAAAGCCGGGTCATCGCCCTGCATGACTGTGATATCGTGAATTACTCCCGGGAATTGCTGGCCCGACTCTGTTATCCAGTGGCTTCGCCCCATATTGATTACGCTTTCTGCAAGGGTTATTACGCCCGGGTTACCGATAGGCTGCATGGCCGGGTGACGCGTCTTTTTGTCTTTCCGCTCGTCAGAAGCCTGATCAGGATTTATGGCCACCTGCCTTTCCTGACCTACCTGGACAGTTTCCGTTATCCGCTGGCCGGTGAGTTTTCCATGGTGGCTGAGCTGGCCCGGATAAACAGGATACCTTCAGACTGGGGACTGGAAATTGAGACCCTGGCTGAGGTTTACCGGAATTTTTCTCTCAGGCGAATCTGCCAGGCTGAAATCATGGAGACGTACGAGCACAAACATCAACCTCTCTCAGCCGAAGACCCCAGCACCGGTCTGATGAAAATGTCCGTGGATATTGCCAGGGCCATCTTCAGAAACCTGGCCATTGAGGGCATTGTGCTGGCCGAAAGCACTCTGCGGACCCTGATTGTCAATTACCAGCGCACGGCCAAGGACTACGTCAAGCGCTTTCAGGATGAATCAGAAATAAACGGCCTGGTGTTTGATTATCACAAGGAAAGCCAGATGACTGAAGCTTTTACCCGGGCCCTGCAGATTGCCGGCCAGAAGTTTCTGGAAGACCCGCTCTATTCACCCCACATCCCCAACTGGAACCGGGTGGTAGCTGCCATCCCCGATTTCCTGGACCGGCTTAGCGCTACCGTCGAAGATTTGAACCGCTGAAAAAATGGGGACAAAAAAAAGGGAAAAAAAGGGGACACAATCTATATTTCCTGTTTTCCCCTCTGGCTCATCCTGTGAAAAGTAGCTTACCCCGGGAAATTATGGATTCCCTAAATTTATAGTGAGAAAATTGAGGACGCCCTAAAAGTGGTCAGGCTTTAAAAATGGCTACACCCTAACACTATCATATTCACTTATTCACCTATTTTTATAACGCAAATGAAAACCAAATGGTGAAGCACGATACCTTTTTGCCTGTTTTTGCGGGCCGCACCAGGCAAAATATAGATTGTTTATCCTGCGGTTTAGACCCTGGTTAAGGTTGAGGATTAATCAGCCGGGTGCCTTTCTAGGTAATGTCGTTGTTAGCCCTTCGCCTGTTCTTAAAGCCAGAAATTGGGGAATGAGTATTGTGTCCCCCGTTTTTTAACCAAAAACTAACACTTGGTTCTAAGTTTCTTAACATCTTCCCTATATCCTGATAACCGATGTACATAGCGATCTTAATACTGCTTGGCTTCTCCAGCCTTTATCTCATTTTGCTGACCGTGATGACTTTAATTTACCGGCCTAACCGAAAAAAGACCGGCCAGCCGACCAATTCCCTGGCCAAAAGCGATTATCCCTGGGTCAGCATCTTAAAGCCGGTAAAAGGGGTTGATGATGGCCTGGAAGCCAACCTGGAATCTTTCTATCACCTTGATTATCCTGTTTATGAGATTCTGTTCGCGGTTGATAGCTGGCAGGATAGAGAGGTTGAAATAATAAGAAGGGTGGCCGACCGACATCCGAAGATTTACACCAGAATTCTGGCCACGGGACATCACCCGACGGAAAACCCTAAAATTCACAAGTTAACCTGCCTGGAAAGCGAGAGCCGGGGCTGCCTCTTCTGGGTGACAGATGCTAACGTCAGAGTGGAACCGGATACTCTGCGCTGTCTGGTGGCTGAATATAAAGTAAGCGGGGCCAGATTTATCTTCTCCCCGATTCTGGGCGCAGCCAGCCGGACCTTCGCCAGTCTGATGGAAAACACCAGCCTAAATTTTTTTACTTCGGGCAACGTTATCACTCTTTGGAAGATCTTTTCCAAGCCGGTAGTGGTCGGGAAGTCGATGTTGATTGAAGGGGCAGCGCTTAAAACTCTTGGCGGTTTTAAGTACTTCAAGGATTATCTGGCCGAAGACTATCTGATCGGCAAATCATTTATGGAAAGTGGGTTCAGAGTCAGCACTGACTATACCTGGGTGGCCAACATCAACCAGCGAGCCACCATCAAAAGTTTCTACAAAAGAATGGCCAGGTGGGCCAGGCTGCGCTATCAATTGCATCGGCCTGCCTATTTATCTGAAATATTACTCAACCCCATGGTTCTGGCGCTGGCCAGCCTGCCCGTGGTTGGGGCAGGCTTCTGGTGGTTGGTTCCGTTAGCTATTGGGGTTAAGGTCCTACTGGAATATCTGAATTTCGTCGTGGTTAATGCTCAGGACCGTGGCCGTTGGCAAAATCATCTTTTATTTCCACTGATGGTGGTTACCAAAGATTTAATATTTCTGGCGGTTTATCTGACGCCGTTTTTCAGTTCGACGGTAGACTGGCGGGGTGGCCGGATTAAAGTGGGAAAAAATTCATTAATCTGCCATAAGCCGAGCTTTGAACAATTGATTTATGAAGAAGCCTGAGTTAGCCCACATCATTGCCGTTCATATGGGATTGGGTCATCTAAGGGCGGCTTATCCTCTCCGAAATTTTTCCAGTCAAGGCCTAATTATCTGGGGTTCCAGAAATTATGCTGCTCCTGGTGAGAAAAAATACTGGCGGTTAATAAGGAAAACCTACTATTTTCTATCCCGGGTCGGCTCCTTTCCTGTCGTTGGCAAGATAGGGCTAAAAATAATCATGGCCATCCAGAGGATTCCTTCTTTCTACCCGAAGAAGGATTTAAGCCGGCCCAACCTGGCGGTAAGGTTTCTTAAAATTCTGATAAAGCGGGCCAGGCTGTGTAGAACCCTGCCTGATTACTTAGCTTCCGACTGCCTGCCTGTTATAAACACCTTTTATGCTACGGCCATAGCCCTGGAAAGCCTGCCAGAAAAAAGTCCAGGGGACAGAAAAAATTTTCTGATTATCTGCGATGCCGATATCAACCGGGTCTGGGTTCCGGAAAGGCCAGCCGCCAGTCGAATCAACTATCTGGTTCCCTGCACCCAGGTCAGAAACAGGCTGCTAACCTATGGGGTCAAGCCTGAAAACATTTTTATGACCGGATTTCCTTTGCCGGTAGAAAATCTGGGAACAGAAACTGGACTGGAAGTTCTGAAGATAGACCTTCTGGCCAGGCTGTTACGCCTGGACCCATCCGGCAAGTTTTTTGCTTATCACCGCCATTCGGTGTCTCGTTGGCTGGAACTAAAAAAAATACCCGAGGACCGAGAAAACCATTATACAGTAATGTATGCCATCGGCGGGGCCGGAGCCCAGACCGATCTGGCCAGGCGTATCTTGAAAAGTCTTGGTCCTTTAATCCGGACGGGCCGGGTCCGGCTGCTTCTGTCCTGTGGGGTTCAGCGCCGGGTTCTGGAAAAGACCCTTAAATTCATCAACCAGCAGGGGCTCTGGGACGAAATCGGTCGCAATATCCATCTGATTTTCAGTGATAATGTTTTTGAATATTTTGAACTGTTCAACCGCTGGCTCAGACAGACCGATGTTCTCTGGACCAAGCCCAGCGAACTTTCTTTTTATTGCGCCCTAGGCTTGCCAATTATTATGGCTGATCCTATAGGGCCACAGGAAGAACTCAATAAACGCTGGTTGATGGAAATCCATGCCGGGCTAGTTCCGCCTGGACCGCCGGAGTACTGTCAGGAATGGCTTTCAGACCTTAGAGAAAATGGCCGGCTGGCCGAAGCCGCCTGGGACGGTTTTCTAAAGGCGCGGAAGCTCGGCACCTATAAGATAAAGAGATTGATTGAAAACGGAGAATATTCAGAAGAAATCTCCCCCTTAAAGCAATAAAAACAAGAGCTTTAAGAAGTATATTTTTCTGGCAACCCTTTTACCCCTTCCCGTGTCTTTACTTATGAGGTTTCACCGATGCTGGCAGTTAATTATTCTCTGGTTTTAAGGATGACGATGGTTGATAATATAACCAGAACCGTACCGGCCGGCGAGTTGACAGGAGAAAGGTTCTTGGAGACGAAGTCAAAAAGCTTGCAAACTGCTGATTTAGCTGAACTTATCAGCAGGTCCCGTTCTGGCCAGCTGGAGGCCTTTGAGCAGCTTTATGACCTCTACAAGAGGAAAGTTTACGGGCTGGCCTATAATTTAACCCGGGACCACCAGACAGCCGAAGACCTCGTCCAGGATATCTTCCTGAAGATTTTTTCGGCCATAAACGACATTGACCGGCCCGAACTCTTCCCGGCCTGGGTCTACCGCGTAGCCCTGAATACCTGCTATAGTCACCTGCGCCGGGAAAAAACTTATGGGGAAAAGCTGGAGGTCCTGGCTCCGGTAGATGAAGGACAAACTGATGAAGCCTTTGATTCCAGGCCTGATGACCTGACTCGGGCTGTTAACGAAGCCCTGGCCCGGCTGCCGGAGAAGCTCCGGACGGTTTTTCTCCTGCACGAAGTTGACGGGCTAACCCACGAAGAGATTGCGGCTGTGCTGGGCTGTCAGCCCGGGACTTCAAAGTCTCAATTATTCAAGGCCCGGATGAAATTGAGAAAAATTCTTAAAAAGAAAAAACTCCTGGAAGGAGCCAATCAATGAGATGCCATCAAGCCCAGCGTTTAATCAATGAGCTCCTGGATGGGGAGCTGCAGGAGCAAGACCAGAGCCAGCTTCAGGCTCATCTCGCCAGCTGCGCCGGTTGCCGGGAATTGTACGAGGATTTGAAAACCATAAAAGAAACATTTGGGCCGACGGGTGAAATGGAACCCTCAAAAGAAGTCTGGGAAAAGCTGAAAAGCCGGCTCCAGGCCGAAATCATTCCGCAGCTTCAGCCCAGGCCGGTCGCGGTCAATCCGGAAAAAACTTTTGGGAAAAAAGCCCGCTGGTTTCAGCTGCCCTCACCGGTTTTTAAGTATGGACTGGCCAGCCTGGTTTTCCTGGCCCTGATGGCCGGAGCGTTCTTCCTGGGACGTAACTTCCGCCCCGGGGCGCGGCCGGAGATTCAGGTAGCTTCTGAGAACCCGGCGCTCCAGAAAATCGAGGAAGCCGAGTTTTATTACCGTCAGGCTATTCAGTCTTTGACCCAGGCTCTGGAAACTACCGATAATGGGCTACCGCCGGAGATGGTAGAAATCCTGCAGGCCAACCTCAGCCTCCTGGACCGGACGATAGAGCTCTGCCAGCAGGCAGTCAACGAACAACCCGATAACCTGCAGGCCCGCGAGTACCTGTTGAGCGCCTATAACTCCAAGGCCAGATTTCTCAACGGTCTGCTGGAAACCAAAAAATCATTAACCGGCCCCGGGCTGGAAAAAAACCTTCACCGTCACGATGCATGGCTACCGTTTCATCGATGGCTGCCAGGTTATTGCACGGGAATCCCCGCGGTGCTGCAGTATGCATCCCTGTGCGGCCTGCAGCCTCTGCGGGGCATTGATTGCCGGGGGTATGGATACGGTCGTCTCCCTTGACCGGTGTTCTCCTGACCCATCCTCGCAGGAGATCACTGCTGTCTTTACGCTCTTACCCGCTCCGGATATTCACCCATAGATGAAGATTCCGGTAACTCGCGTTGATGCGATCCATATCACTCGTTCCAGGGCCTGCAACAGTTTCGTTGAACAGCAGGAACTCGACACGGTTATATTCGCTCTTCTCAACAGACAGATTATAGGGAACATTCGCTTTCTGGTTATGGGCCAGCGAGAACGATTGCTGCCAGAGAGGATCCATTGCCATAACACGGGAGGCATTTGTCACGTTGTCATATTCTGTGAGTAGTCCCCAGGTCTCAATCGTGTACGTGACAGGGCGGTACTCGTGGTTTACCACACCAATGTACATGGGATACTCCTGTCCAATAGTGATCCGGTCCGGGTAATCGGCAGCTTTTTGTTTCTCACCCAGTATGAAAAATTCCGTGAACTGCTCTCCTTGTTTGGGAACAGCAATGACAAAGAACATTGTGAGAATGGCTGTAAGAATGGCAAGCACAAGAACCACGTTGAGAATGCGACCGGCCCTGCTCTCGTCTTTTGATGCAATCGCATCTCGGATCGTGCCAGCACTTTCTGAAAAAGGGACCCTGAACCGTTCTTCTGTTGGAAGAAGAGAGCGGCGATACTGTGCCACCAGGATCATTGCCAGGGTAAAGAGCGTCGATATCACCACAAAGGGCTCAAGCCGGATCCCCCAGGGAGTGAAATTCAACCCGAGACCTATAAGGGGGACAATGACGAGCGAAAGTCCAATCGAGACTATGATCCGCTCAATGAGATCGAAATCGCGGTCCCTGGGAAAGAGTGCAGCGATAAAACAGTAACCTGGCAGAAAGAGTATTCCCGGTATGAGGAGCGCAGCCCGGACTGACGTTTCGTTCAGGACAGGCACGTAGATCACAAGCACAGAGGCTGCAAGATATATCAATGCTAGTTTAAGGTCGGCAGGGAACGGCTGCTCGAAAAAGGCAGTATAGATCGTGTCGATCCGT
>DMVN01000110.1 GCA_003476685.1 Acidobacteriota bacterium
CCCGGTCAAAAGTCTTGCCCTGGCTCTTGTGAATGGTGACGGCCCAGGCCAGCCGCAGGGGATACTGGGTGAAGGTCCCGACCACCCGGCTTAAGATTTTGTTCTTTTTCCGGTCGTATTCAAACTCGAATATCTCCCACTGGTGGGGAAGGACATCAACCAGGGAATCGTCCTGCAGCCGCACCATGATCACATCGGGCTTGTCCTCGGCCTCGATGATTTCTTCCACCCGGCCGATGGAACCGTTGACCCAGCGGCTGTAAGAGTCGTTGTTGAGCAACATCACCTGGGCCCCTTCTTTGAGGGCCAGTATTTCGGCCGTGGGCAGGCTGTCCGGGTCGAACTCACCCGCAATGACCCCCGGATAACGTCGGCCGGCACCCGGCAGCCTGGCCAGCTTTTCTTCATTGAGGCGGTCGGCGGCTTCGTTGGTGCTGGTCAGGGTGATGTAGAACTCGTCTTCAGGCGGGATGAAATCCGGACGGCAGCGGGCGTTGAGCCTGGCCAGCTGCTCCTCAGTTATCGACCGGTTGCGGATGGCATTCAACAATTCCAGAAAAGAAGCCTCTTTCTGCCGGAAGACTTTCTCCAGTTCGATGAACTCCAGCTCGAAATTGGGGTCGTTGAAGGCCCGGGCCGAGAAAAAGTAGGGTGAGTCATAATGAAGACTGAAGGCGGCTTTTTCACTGTTGGTCACTACCGGCGGCAACTGGTAAAGGTCGCCGATAAGAATCATCTGCAGCCCGCCGAAGGGCAGGTCGGGAAAGTCCCGGTTTATCCGCAGGGCTTTGTCCACGCAGTCCAGAAGGTCGGCCCGGACCATGGAAATCTCGTCAATGATCATAGCGTCCAGACTCTTGATAAGGGCCCGCTTCATGGCCGAAAGTTTTTTAACCCGGTCGAGGGTGATGTCCGGCCGGAAAGCAAAGAAAGAGTGGATGGTCTGACCGCCGACGTTCAGGGCGGCTACCCCGGTCGGGGCCAGGACCACGACGTTCTTTTTGGTGTTGTGGCGGAAGTAATCCAGCAGGGTTGATTTGCCGGTGCCGGCCCGCCCGGTGATGAAAACTGATTTGTTGGTGTTTTCCAGGAGGTCTAAGGTCCGCCGGAATTCGGGCGTGAATTCCAGGGCCGGGCTGGCTGGGGCTTGGCTGCGGCGGCTCATTTCCAGTATTTTTTACCACAAAACCCGACGGAGCTGAATCTTTACCCTTTATGACTTTACTAATAAAATGACCCGACCCGGTTCCTGTTTTTCTCAGAGGGAAGAAAGAAATAGTTCAGGAATTCGGGATTTCAGCGTAAAAAGCCCATCCGGCGCTGAGCCTAATTAGCATAATGGCTCAAGTCCATAGCCAGCCAAGTAGAATCTTTCCTGGCCTCTTAGTCGAGGGGGCGCTGCTCAGTTACGAATTAATCTAAGATGATGGCCAGCCGATGCTGGAGTCCTCAAGAAGACAGTGGAATGCGGCGCCAGCTCCGGGAACCAGTCCCGTCGGTTCCGCCAATAAACGGCCGTTCAAAATCTTCCTGACTTTAATCCCGAGCTTACACTCTCGTTTAAATATTTTAAAACACCCGTTGACCACGGGGTTTCCCTCAGCTATCGAGCCGTTGCCGTCATCCCGCCAGCCTGCGCTTGATAGCGCTGCCGGCCCCTCCGCTATCGGTTTGATCGGGAAGGGCAGTTTGTATTCGGGGTGATTTTCCACTATACTGGAAGCAACCTTTGTCATTTTTTTATTAAGGAGAAATCAATGGAACTTAAGCTAAACAAGGAGCAGTATGAGAAACTGCTTGAGCTGGTCTACCTGGGCAACTGGATGGTCAACGCCTACCGGACCGATGATTATCTGGAAGAATATTCTGACGTGGTTTCCAATATATTCTCCCAGGCAGAAGCAGCCGGCCTGGAAGGCAAGGCGGTCAAGGACGAGACCCAGGGCAAGTACTTGCCTTCCTATGAGTTCGAAGAGAGCATGCAGGATTTCATCGGCGATTACGACGGCTTCTGCTTCTGGGAAGAGCTGATCAACCGGCTGGCCGAACGGGATGCCCTCAAGGAATTCGGCAGCACCCCGCTCGATAAGATTGACCTGGAAGAATTCCTGAATAAGAAATCAGCCTATCTCCGCCAGTACGAGAAGGAAGTGGAAGAAAACGGCATCCTGAATTTCGAATTCAACAAAAATTCCTGAGACTTCAGTTTAAAGCTTATCTAACTTAGCTTATAATCGCTGGTTCTCCAGCACAAGAAAGGGTTGGGTTTATTTCTGCACTGCATCCTTAACGCAGCGGAAGCCCACCGTGGCGTTGCGGTCGAGGCCCGGTGAGATGAGCAACAGTGTCTGCTGGCGGTTTACCGGCAGCGGTCCGCTCTTTGGATACCAGATACTGGCTTCCGGCGCATAATAGCTTCCGCCTTTAATCATCACGTAAGAATAAACTCCGTTATCATAGACGTCGGCGGTCAATTGCCAGACATTGCCCACCAGGTCTTCCACCCCGAAGGGACTGGCTCCGGCCGGGTGAGCCTCAACAGCTGTGGTCTGCCCGGTCTTGTGGTTGCAGCGGGTCGGGTCGAGCTCATTTCCCCAGGGATACTGACGGCCATCAGCGCCCTGGGCAGCATATTGCCATTCCGCTTCGGTCGGCAGGCGCTTCCCGGCCCAGCGGGCATAGGCTTCGGCATCTTCCAGGTTGACCCAGACTACCGGATGATTTTCCTGCCCGGCGGGCGGCTTGCCGTTTACCCAGTGTTTCAGGAAATTGGTTGGGTCTTTCGGCTTGTAGCCAGATTTTTTCAGGAACAGGGCAAACTGGGCGTTGGTCACCGGGTATTTATCCATGAAGAAGCGCGGCATCAATATTTTCTCGCCTTCAGCCTTTTCCGGGTAGGGAATGACCGGGTTGGCGTCGTCAGGATTGCCGACAGTGGTGTAGATATATTCGCCACCCGGGATTTCTACTATGCCTTCCGGGGCCCGCTCGGCTCTGGGGGTCGGCCTGACCGGGTTGACCAGGCGCGGCAGGGCCGTCGGTAACAGAATTATCGCTTCATCAAGGAGTTCGCCCCCGGCCGAGAACAGCTGTATCACCACTTTCTCGCCCTTTTCCTGGAACTGTTCCCAGAGGGAAAATTCCAGGTCAGAGGCCGGAAAAACGGCCGTTCTGGCCTGGTAAGACGGATTGCCGGGGGTAACCACCAATCGCCCGTCTACGGGCTTTGTAGCCAGTTTTATGGCAATTTTGTCCCGGTATCTCCGGGTTTTGATGATTTCCGGCAGGGCGGCCAGACAGTCCAGGCTCCCTTCCAGGCGGGTGTCCAGGTGGTGCCGGCTGAAGGCTTCAAGCTCGGCCGGGAGATAAAGGCGGTCTCCCACCTTTTCCGGCTTGAGCTCTTCATGCCGCCACAGGCTGACGAAATGGTAGCCCGGCTTTTCCCTGATGGGGATTAGCGGACCGCGGTAGCCTTCAGGCTTCAGGCTGAAAACAGTGAAGATTATCTTGTTATCAGCCGGCCAGCAGTTGGCCCAGAGGCCATCCTCAAGCACCGGGTAGAAAGGAATCCAGTCCGGGCTGATGAAAGCCGAATGATTCTCCCGCAGGATTTTCAGGGTTCTCCCGAGGTGTGACAGGTCTTCTTCAATGGTCTCGGGCCGGCCGGGCCGCATGGTGTTTATCTCGCTGCCGTAGCCGTTGAAAAAGGCCACCGAAGCCTCTCGCCGGAAGCGGCCTTCGCCCAGCTGGATGACCCGGAAGATGGCGTTATCGGGCTTGATGAATTTATTCAGGTTTAGAAGGGGTGGGAGGTAAAGGGCGTCGTGGACTCTTCCGGTCACTATTCCCGGCATATCTTTCGGCACGGCCATGCCCTCGCTGTACATGATGATACCGGGCTTGACCCGGTCGGCCATGGCCTGGAATTCGCGGCTGGATTCGCCCCAGGTGTCAAGGATGACCCCGTCGGCATCGAGCTCGCGCAGGATGCCTTCCATGGCCTGGAGGTGTTCTTCCCGCCGGGTGCTTTCATCCCAGGGGTTGTAGGAAATGAAATATTTCTTGCCCTTCTGGTGGACGTAGGCCACCTGCTTTTTGAGCTCGGCCAGGCCGCCTGGCAGGTGGCGATACATATCCCACTGGTTGCGCTGGTCAAGGCCCAGGCGTGGCCAGGTCGGCCAGATGGCATAGATGTCTACTCCGCCGACGAGTTTATCCCAGGCCAGCAGGTTTTCGTAAAAAGTGTACCGGCCGGACTGGCGGTCGTAATAGGCGTGGTCCCAGGCGAACTGCAGCAGCATCAGGTAAGCTTTCCTGACCCACTTCAGGTCTTCTCTTTCGTAGAGCGAGTTATCAAATTTTTCCAGGTCGTATAGATAACGTTCCTGGAACATCAGCTGCAGGCCGTCGAACCAGGGTTCGGGCGGAAATAGAAGGTCGGAAACCAGGCCGCAGCCGGGAGAAATCTCTGCCGGGTGCACCTCAAAGTAAAGGTTGTACTGGAGAAAGCCGCCGGGTTCTAAGGTGGCCGCCCAGCGCCGGATTTCGGTTTTCTCGCTGCGGTCGCGCCGGGCCAGGGCTACCAGGTTGAGGTCCGGGGCCACTTCCAGGTCGCAGAAACCGAGGTGCCAGGCGTTATCCGGCAGCAGAACTCCGATTGGTTGGTGACCAGGACGGTAGAGGAGCGTCCGGCTCAGGTAATGGGGCCATTTATTGGGGAGACCGGCAGTAATATAGACGCGGTCCGGGCCTTCGCTCAGCGGAACTAGGTTTTCTACCTTCACTTTTTCCGGGCTGATGTTTTCCAGCTTCAAAACCAGGCT
>DMVN01000168.1 GCA_003476685.1 Acidobacteriota bacterium
GACGGTTCCGTTGACGCTCAAACTGCCGATATCGCCGCCCGGGAAGAAAATGGGGTCGACGGTGTAGGAATCGGTGGTGAAAGCCATGCCGGGGGGAAGAAAAGCTGAATCGTGGAGTTCATCCAGGTAGCGATTCTTGAATACCGGCAGCAGTCTTTCCCTGATGAATTCCTGCATCAGGCGACCGCCGCTGCCCATTTCCAGGCTGACCTGCTTCATTTCTTTCTGGCTCCGCTTGAATATTTATATTCAATCAGGCAAGCGCCTTCGTAGGAAACCATACAGGGCCCCCGGGGATGTTCCGGGTCGCAGGCCCGCCCGAAAAGCGGACAATCCGTTGGCTCCACCAGGCCTTTCAGGACCTGGCCGCAGCGGCAGCTGCTGTCCCTTCCGGTTGCGGGCTGGAAAGTCATCTGAAATCTGGCAACCGCGTCGTAATCCTGCCATTGTGGCCTGAGTTTCAGGCCGCTGTTCTTGATACGTCCCAGCCCGCGCCATTCCGCTTCAAACGGCTCCAGCATTTCGGCCATCAAAGCCAGGGCTCGCGGATTGCCCTCAGCCGAAACCACCCGCCGGTATTCGTTGGCCACCGTCGGTCTGTTTTCTTTGACCTGCCGGGCCACGGAGAGAATGCCGAGAAGAACATCGGCCGGTTCAAAACCGGCTATGGCTCCGGAAATCCGGTAGTTCTCGGCTACGAAACGGTAGGCCTGTTCGCCAACGATAACGCTGACGTGCCCGGGATAGATAAACCCGTCGATGGCCACGTCGCCTGATTGGAGTATGGCTTCGAGANNAAACCAGAGCGCTGCCAGCAGAGAAAAATTCTGGAGCTGTTCCTGAGCGGCTTTTTTTACGGTATAAGCAATAGCCGGAATGGTGGTCTCAAAACCGGCTCCGAAAAAAATCACCTCCCGCTCCGGGTTTTTCCTGGCCAGCTGGAGGGCTTCTTCGGGCGAATAGACAATTCTTATCTCTGAGCCGGGAGCGGGAACGGTGGTCTGCAGGGCGCCCTTCCGGGTTGGCACCCGGGTCATATCGCCAAAGGTAGTGATTACCAGATTGTCTCTGGAAGTTACCAGGTCGATGATGGCCTCGTGGTAAAAATCAGGAGTTATGCAAACAGGACAACCTGGACCTGAAATCATCACCACTCCGGCTTCCTTGAGCAGCGGCTTTAGTCCGGAGCGGTGCAGGGTCATGGTATGGGTGCCGCAGACTTCCATTATTCTCAGCGGNNCGACTTCGGCGGCGATGGCCTGCAGCAGTCGTCTGACGGTAGAACCTGAGCGCCAGTCGGAGAACGGTTCCCGGGGTGGGCTTTTCGGGGTCATGAGTTAATCAGCCGGGTTCAGTTTTTCCAGCTCCTGGAAGAGTTTCAGGGTCCGGCGAGCTTCTTTCCGGTCGAGGCGGGAAATGGCAAAGCCGGCGTGGACTATTACCCAGTCGCCAACTTTAACTTCCGGAAGAAGGGTCAGGTTGGCCAGGACTTTAGTCCCCAAATAATCAACTTTTCCGGTGCCGTCGCCTTCCAGGGTAACGACTTTTCCGGGCACAGCCAGACACATCTTGACCTCCAGTTTTAAGATACCAGAACCGGCTGGTTCTGTCCACCGGCCGTCTGGGCTGTTTTTGACAATTCAGCCCACCGTCCTTATAATGTTTTTCATGTTTGACACCCTCGATGGTTATATACAGCCCGGGACTGTAGAAGCTGAGCTGGTTCAGCAGATTGATTTTTCCCGTCTGCCGGTCCATGTGGCCATCATCATGGACGGCAACGGGCGCTGGGCCCGGCAGAGAAACCTGCCCCGGACCGAGGGTCATAAAGCCGGAAGCGACTCAGTCAAAGAGGCGGTGGAAACGGCCGCCCGGCTCGGGATCAAATATCTGACTCTTTATGCTTTTTCCCGGGAAAACTGGAAAAGGCCCCAGGACGAGGTCAACACCCTCTGGAGCCTGCTCAAAAAGTACCTGGCCGAAGAGAGCCAGGTACTCCTGGAGAACGACCTGAAGCTCAAAGTAATCGGCGAAAGGTCGGGCATTCCCTACCTGGTAAGGCGGGAGCTGGCCCGGGTAGAAAGATTGACCCGGAACAATAAGAGGATGACTGTCGTCCTGGCCCTGAACTACGGTGGCCGCCAGGAAATCCTCCGGGCCATCAAGAAGATGATAAGGAGAAAAAGCCGCATCCATGAGGTCGATGAGAATCTATTTTCTCGCTACCTGGACACGGCTGGCCTGCCCGACCCGGACCTGCTGATCAGGACCAGCGGCGAAATGCGTTTGAGCAATTTTCTTATCTGGCAATGCGCCTACACTGAACTCTGGGTAACCCCGGTTCTCTGGCCTGATTTCCGGCGCAAAGATTTGTTGCGGGCGGTTGTTGATTATCAGAAAAGGGAAAGAAGGTTCGGCGGAATAGAATCTGTGGCTAAACCCGACAGGAGTTAAAATGGGACTCTGGCAAAGAACCAAGACGGCTTTCATCATCCTGGCCGTCCTGTTTATCATCATTCAATTTGCCCCGGTCTGGGTCTTTTTCCTGGCCCTGCAGCTAACCATCATCGGCGGGCTGCTGGAGTTTTACAGCCTGGCCGAACGGCGGAAATTCTATCCGAAAAAACTTCTGGGTTGCATCTTTGCTCTGATTATCGGAGCCACCTTTTATTTTGACCGGTTTCCCTTTCTGCTGGGTTTCACCCTGATGACCCTGATTACTTTTGTTTATTTCGTGATTGATACCAACAGCCTGGAGAAGCTGGCCCTGTTTCCTGGTTCTTTCAGCCTGACCATGGCCGGCCTGGTCTACATCAGCCTGACCATGAATTTCCTGTACTGGGTAAGGCGGGATTTCGGGGTTCTCTGGCTTTACCTTCTTTTCTCAGTGATTGCCCTGGGGGATACCGGGGCCTTCCTGGTGGGCAAGACTTTCGGGCGCCATAAGATGACGCCCATCGCCAGTCCCAACAAGACCTGGGAAGGGGCCGTAGGTGGGTTAATCTGGGCGGCGGCCGGCGGCTGGTTGGCCCGGACTGTGCTCCTGCCGAGATTTCCTCTGCTGGAAGTTATCATTCTGAGCATCGTGGTCCACGCCGCAGCCCAGGTGGCTGACCCTCTGGAATCCCTGTTCAAGAGAGCGGCGGGCGTCAAGGATTCTTCCAACCTGGTCCCGGGTCATGGCGGGATAATGGACAGAATCGATAGCTTCACCCTGGCTGCTCCCGTCTTCTATTACTTGATGAAACTTCTTATCGTGAAATGACCGGGTAGAAAGCTTGAGACTGATGACCAAGAAAAAAAAGCACCTGGCCATCCTGGGCAGCACCGGCTCCATCGGCCAGAACACCCTGGAGGTAGTGCGGACCTTCAGGGACCGGTTTGAAATAACCGGCCTGGCTGCCGGCGGCAACACCGGGCTCCTGGCTGAGCAGGTGGCGGAATTTAAGCCAGAGCTGGCGGCCGTGGAAAGCGAGGCGAAAGCCCGAGACTTAAGGAAAAAGCTCGGCCGCCGGAAAATAAGAATCCTGTATGGAGACGAAGGTTACCGGGAGGTTGCTACCAGCCGGCGAACCGACCTGGTGGTTTCGGCCATCACCGGCATTGCCGGGCTCAAGCCCACCCTGGCGGCTCTGGAAAAGGGAAAAGATGTGGCTCTGGCCAACAAGGAATCGATGGTTGTGGCCGGGGCTTTAATCAGAAAAGCAGCCGCCCGCAGCGGGAGCCGGGTCATCCCGGTTGACAGCGAACACTCGGGCATTTTCCAGTGCCTCCGGGGGCAGAACAAGAAATTCATCAGGAAAATTTATCTGACCGCTTCCGGTGGGCCTTTCTTCCGGGTGCCGCTGTCCGAACTCACTGGTAAGAGCCTGGCTGAAGCCCTGAAGCATCCCCGCTGGAAAATGGGACGTAAAGTGACCATCGATTCAGCCACCCTGATGAACAAAGGCCTGGAGTTGATTGAAGCCCGCTGGCTATTTAATCTCCAGCCCTGGCAGCTGGGAGTGATGATTCATCCCCAGAGCATCGTTCATGCCCTGGTGGAATTCCAGGACGGGTCGGTCCTGGCCCAGTTGAGCCAGACCGATATGAGGATTCCCATCCAGTATGCCCTGAGCTATCCCGAACGCTGGCCCACACCACTCCCGTCACTCAACCTGACTGAAATCCGGGACCTGGAATTCTATCCGGTGGAAGAACAGAGATATCCACTTTTCGGGCTGGCCACCAGAGCCCTGAAAGCCGGCTTGAGTTTTCCGGTGGTGCTGAATGCAGCCAACGAGGTAGCTGTCCAGGCTTTTCTGGAAGAAAGCATCAGTTTCGGACAGATATATGACGTGGTAAACTATTGTGTAAGCCGCCACCGGCCCCGGGCTTTAAGAAGTCTGGAGGAAATTTTGCTGGTTGATTCCGAAACCCGGGAACAGGCTCATAAATATCTGAAGTCGAAAGGGAATATGACATGACAATAATCGGCACCATCGTCGCCTTCCTGATTGTTTTCGGCATTCTGGTCTTTGTCCACGAGTTCGGGCACTTTTTCACGGCCAAACTGGTGGGAGTCAGGGTGGAAGTCTTCTCCTTCGGTTATGGTAAAAGGCTGTTCGGCCTGCGCCGGGGGCAGACCGACTACCGGGTGAGTCTGATTCCTATGGGAGGTTATGTCAAGTTGCTGGGAGAGGGCCTGTTTGATAAGAACCGGGTTCTTTCTCCAGATGATTTCATGGCCAAGAACCGTTTTGAGCGTTTCCTGATACTGGTCATGGGCTCGGTTATGAACATCCTGCTGGCCATCGTGCTGGTGGCCATCCTGAACATGGTCGGGGTGACGGTCCCAGAATACCAGGAACAGAAACCGGTTATCGGCTGGATTGACCCCGGTTCGCCGGCGGAGAAAGCCGGGCTGCTGGTTGGAGACGAAATCCTGGAAATTAACGGCCGGGCGGTTAAGACCTGGAATGACGTAGAAATCGCGGTGGGCAGCAAGCCAGAACGGGAAATTATGGTGACCATCAGGAGGGGAGTAGATACTCTCCAGGTGCCCCTGAGAACCGATAAGATAACCAGGTATGAAATGGGCTACGCTGGCTTCAGGGCTTATATCCTGACCCAGATTATGATGGTCAACACCGGTTCACCAGCCGATAAGGCCGGTCTACAGCCTGGGGACATCATCCTGGCGGTAAACGGAGAACCTGTTTTCTTCTACAACTTCGTTAAGCGAATTGAAGAGAATCCGGAGAAACCGCTAGTGCTAACAATCGAGCGGCAGGGCCAGACCCTGGACCTAACCGTTGTTCCCCGCAAGGAAGGTAACGTCGGCAAAATCGGCATCCTGCAGGGACCAAAATCGGTCACCAGGAAATATCCGTTTTTTGCCGCTTTGGGCCAGAGCCTGAAAGATAACGCCAGGAACACTTTCCTGGTTTTCAATTTTTTGAAAGACCTGTTTACCGGGCAGGCTTCCACCAGGCAGCTGGGCGGGCCGATTGAAATAGCCAGCCTGTCCCATGCGGCCATGAAAATGGGCCTGCTGGCCATGATGAGCTGGATTGCCATCATCAGCCTGCAGCTGGGCATCCTTAACCTACTGCCCATTCCCGTTTTCGACGGCGGGCAGATTTTTGTGTTGCTGATTGAAGGCCTCATCAGGCGCGACCTGAGCCCCAGGATGCGGGAAATCTGGATGCAAATTGGGTTCGTGATTTTTGTCTTCATAATAGTCTTTGTCATCCTGAACGACATCGTCAAGCGCCTGCCGAGCGGCTGGAAAAGCCTGATTCCTTTCTGACCGGAACTGGAATAGAGAATGAAAGCCACTCCTTATCCTCGGCGACCGACCAGGGCTGTCCGGGTCGGGTCTGTGATTATAGGCGGGGGAGCCCCGATTGTCNNTTGTCGTCCAGTCGATGACCAAAACCAGAACGGCCGACGTCCGGGCCACCGTGGCCCAGATTAAGAGACTGGAAAAAGAAGGCTGCCGGCTGGTCCGGGTGGCGGTTCCAGGTAAAGAGGATGCCCTGGCCATCAGGGAAATCAAGAGAAAGATTAAGATACCACTCATTGCCGACATTCATTTTGACCCGGGCCTGGCCATCATGGCTGTGGAGGCCGGAGCCGACGGTCTGAGAATCAATCCCGGGACCATCGGTTCCAGGGTTAAACTCAGGGAAGTGGTTCGGCTGGCGGCTGAGAGACAGATTGCCATCAGGGTGGGCATCAATTCTGGCTCCCTGGAAAAAGACCTGCTGGTCAGGTATGGGCAGGCCACAGCCGAGGCTATGGTGGAAAGCGCTTTGCGCCAGGTGCGGCAGCTGGAAGAGCTGGGTTTTTATGAAATAAAAATTTCCTTAAAGGCTTCTGATATCCGGAGAACGGTCGAGGCCTACCGATTGCTGGCCGACAAAGTCAATTATCCTTTTCACGCCGGAATTACCGAGGCCGGGCCCTTGCTCCGGGGAAGCATAAAATCGGCTGCCGGGTTGGCTCTGTTGATCAGAGAAGGACTGGCCGATACCATCAGGGTATCATTGACCGCCCCGCCGGAAAGGGAAGTCCAGGTGGCCTATGAAATTCTCAGGAGCCTCGGCCTGGAAAGCCCGGGCCTTAACTTCATTTCTTGCCCGGGTTGCGGACGGACTGAAGTCAACCTGCGGCAGATTGCGGCCAGAGTGGAAAAAAGGTTGGCGCCAATCAAGGCCAGCCTGACCGTAGCCGTCATGGGTTGCCCGGTTAACGGTCCGGGAGAGGCCAGGGAAGCCGATATCGGGGTGGCTTGCGGCCGCAGTGTCGGTGTCATTTTTAAGAAAGGCCGGGTTTTTAAGAAGGTGCCAGAATCGGAAATTGTTGAAGCCCTGGTAAGAGAAGTTGAAAAGCTGGCCGGGGAAAAGAAAACCGGGGCTGGCACGTAAACAGACCGGAAGCTAAGGAGAATACTCAGCTTGAAGGTTAAGAAAAAAGGGGAGACAAAAGTCCCTGAAAGCATTTTCAGGAAATACCGGCGGCTGGTCCGGATACTGAAGCCTCAGGGAAGCCTGCTGGTGGCCTTTTCTGGTGGGGTCGATAGCTCTCTCCTGCTCAGAGCGGCGGTTGAAGCTCTCGGGAACAAGGTCCTGGCAGCTGTGGTGGATAGCCCCATCGTTCACCGGGAAGAAATCAGAACAGCCCGGTCCATAGCCAGGCAGCTGGGGGTTCCTCTGCGCACGGTAAGGTCGGATGACTACCTGGCTGAAGAATTCAAAAAGAACAGTCCGCTCCGTTGTTATGTCTGCAAGCGGGCTCTTTTCCGCCGGTTGCTGGACCTGGCCCGGAAAGAAGGACTGGCTGGCGTGGTTGAGGGGTCCAACCTGGATGATGAGCTTGATTACCGTCCAGGAAAAAAAGCTCTGCAGGAGCTCGGAGTCAGGTCTCCGCTGAAGGAAGCCGGTCTCAGAAAAGCTGAAATCAGACTGCTGGCCAGGCACTTCAGACTGCCCAACTGGGACCGTCCGGCCAACGCCTGTCTGGCCACCAGGATTCCTTTTGGTCAGCCAGTTGAGCCTGAATGGCTGGAAAAAATTGACCGGGGGGAGTCATTCTTGAAGAAACTTGGTTTTTCCCAGGTCCGGCTGAGGCATCATGGGGAAACGGCCAGAATTGAGGTCCGGCCGGAAGAGATTTCCCTGGCGGTCAAGCCGGAAAATCGCCCAAAAATCATAGACCGGCTGAAAAAACTGGGCTGGACTTATGTAACTTTTGACCTGGAAGGGTACCGAACGGGCAGCCTCAATCCCTCCGCCAGAAAAAGGAAAACCTGAGGTTGTCAGAAGGGCTCAACCAGGTTGTCCGGACGCTCACCCCGCAAACCCTGGAGCAAATTCTTAATAGCTATGAAACACATTTTCTTCCTGGTCTCATAGGTAGCACTGCCAATATGCGGCAGGAGAACGACATTGTCCAACCCCAGCAGTTCAGGAGAGATTTCCGGTTCGTTTTCGTAGACATCCAGTCCGGCCGCCCAGAGCCGACCGCTGGCCAGGGCTTCGGCCAGAGCCTTCTCCTCGACGATTGGACCGCGGGCCACGTTAATCAAGACGGCCGTTCTTTTCATCAACTGCAGTCGGTCACGGGAAATTAGATGATAGGATTGCGGCGTCAGGCTGGCATGGATGGAAACGATATCGGCTTCCTGCAAAAGCTCATCCAGCTCCCGGTATTCCACCTGCAATTCTTTTGCCAGAGCAGGCTGGAGTGGCTGAGGGTCGTGGTAAATGACCTTGAGGTTAAAGGCCAGGGCCCGCCTGGCTACAGCCCGACCTATGCGGCCGAAACCGATTATCCCCAAGGTCCGTCCGGATAGTTCCTGGCCCAGGAACAGGTCTATCTGCCAGCCGCGGAATTTCCCTTCCCGGCAGAAACGGTCGGCGGCCACCAGGCGACGGGTGGTGGCCAGGATGAGAGCCAGGGTCAGGTCGGCCGTAGCTTCGGTCAGCACCTCGGGCGTGTTGGTCACCAGCAGACCCCGGCTCCAGGCCTCTTGGAGGTCGATGTTATTAACCCCGACGGCGCAGTTGGCTATGACTTTAAGTTCAGGAGCTCGGTCCATCACTTCCCGGTCGATGGTATCAGTTAGAAAACACAGCAGCCCCTGTTTATCGCCTATCCGGGACAGCAACTCTGACCGCGGCAGGATCATTTCTCTGGTGGCCAGCTCCAGCTCTACCTGGTTGGCCAGGTAGTCCATAGCTTCCGGAAGAAGTGGATGGGTTAACAGCACTTTTGGTTTCATCTGAATCCTCCCATCAGGCGGCTAAAATCAGAGGATAGAAATATGCAGCCGTGGCTTCCAGCACCCGCTGGCTGCGACTGTAGTTTTTCCAGTGCCCGCTGAAAAGTTCATCCGAGACGATAAACAGGCCGGCAGACTGGAGTCGGTAGAAGGCGGCCCAGGACAGGATTGCTGACATCTCCATGTCCACGGCCATGATTTTTTTCTTCTGGAGACTTTTAAGCCAGAAAGCAGTTTCCCGGTAAGGAGCATCAGTGGAAACGATGGCTCCCTGGCTGAAGACCAGGTTTTGCCGGGCCAGAAATTTTTTAAGTCGCTTAAGCAGCTTTTCAGACGGAAAATAGAAACCAGCTCTCGGCCTGGCATAATGCCAGGAGGTTCCTTCCTGGCTTAAAGCCCTGACTGGAACGAAGGCCTGCCCGGCGGCCATCTCCGGAGACAGGGAACCGCAATAACTGAGCAGGTAGATTTCCTTGAGGCCGAGATTCCGCATCTTTTCCAGAGCCATGATGCTGGCCGGCGCCCCCAGGGCCCCACAAAGAACGGCACACTTTTCCAGATAATATAATCGCCCTGGCCTGACTTCCAGCCTGGCACCGGCCACGGCGGCCAGCCTTCGGGGCAAGTCGGGTGAGGGGAGAAAGGGCAGAAAGAACAGGCGGCCTTCGGGCAGCGGGGGACCGTTGAATTCGGGCCTGGTAATTGAAGGCTGTCTTTTCATTTTACCCTCTGAAATTATCAAAAATCTGGCCTTCAGGCAATCACCATGGACTGAACTTCTGTTTTACAAGGGCTCCCACCTGTCTTAAAATTGCCCGGGGAGATTAAGATGGCCATCAGACTGATCAAGCCGACAGAAATTAACCTGGAAGACCGGCGTTTTCGTTTTACCTTCAACCCGGTTGAAGAAAGATTCCTGCGTTCGGTAAAACATATAGGAGTGTTGCAACCGGTTTTAATAACTTACCGGGAAGGAAAGCCGGTTCTAGTTGACGGCTGGAAAAGGGTGGAAGCGGCCAGGGTCTGTGGCCTGGAGGAATTGCTGGTCCTGGAAATAGACGACCAGGCGGACGACGCTGAGATCTTCTTTCTGTCCTTTTCTATTAACTTCAGTCGGCGGCCATTTTCGCTGGCCGAAAAATCCCTGGCGGTCAGAAAGTTCCATGATTTCGGGCTGCGTCCGGCTGATATCATAGAAAATCTTCTTCCCGACCTGGAAATACCCCCTGAGCAAAAAACATTGGAAATTCTACTGGAGATTTCTGGCCTGGAAAGATGGCTGGAAGTCATTCACAGGAGGGACTGGAAACTGGTAACGGCTGAACTGCTGGTAAGTTTTCCTCAGGAGGAGAGGTTCTGGCTCCTCCGCCTGGTGGAAAAACTCACCCATAACCAGCAGAAGGAAGTAATAGAACATTTTTATTCGCTGAAGCGAAAGACGGAAAAAAGCCTGGAAGAGCTGGCCCGGGATGAGGAGATTGGAGAGGCGGT
>DMVN01000035.1 GCA_003476685.1 Acidobacteriota bacterium
CCGCCAACCTCGACGCCGAGAACTCCTTCAACATCCTGGACATCATGCTCAACCTCAACTGCCAGCTTTCCATTACTTTCCTCTTCGCCACCCACGACGAAAAGGTCATCCGCTACCTCCGGCGTAAAATCACCCTGTTCGACGGCCGCATCGCCGCCGACGAAGAAAAAGCGGGACACAATACTCATACCCCAATTTCTGGTAACACCTCGTGACCATTATGCAACAATTTTTGCTCGGTATTAAATTGGAAATGATGCATAGATGCGCATTACAAAAGATTGAAGGAAGAAAGGAAGAAAGGACGTAAGGACGCAAGGACGTAAGAAAGAAATGACGAACGGAAGGAAGAAAGAAAGGAAGGAAAAAAAAGAAAGAAAAAATCCATGGAACAAATAAAGCAGGCAGCAGGAAAAACCCCGGCCATGAAGCCGGCATCCATAAAAATGGGGACAGAGTATTGTGTCCCCCAACAACCATGAAAGTCCTTCTGAAGTTAGCCACCCGCAACCTGCTCGGCGCCGGCCTCCGCACCTGGCTCAACGTCGTCGTCCTCTCCCTAACCTTCGTGGTCATCATCACCGGTCAGGGTCTTTTCCGCGGCATGGGCGACCAGGCCGCCCGGGCCAGCCTTGAAGCCGAATACGGCGGCGGCCAGTTCTGGCATTCTGCCTACGACCCCTACAACCCCCTCACCATCCAGGACGCCCACGGCCCCATCCCCGACCAGTTCCTCCCCCTCATCGCCTCCCGCCAGGCCACACCCGTCCTCATCATCCAGGGCACGCTCTACCCCCAAGGCCGCTTTCTCCCCGTCCTCATCAAAGGCATAGACCCGACCCAGCAAATCCTCAAAATCCCTTCAAGCTCGCTCATCGTAGGAGGGGAATCAGAAATTCCAAACACCAGCATATCATCAAGTAATACCCCGCCGGATAAACCCGAGAAATCAAACCCGGCAGAGGGAGGCAATCGCAACCGGAAAAGCAATAATAAAAATACTGGTGATAATATTAATAACAATACACCTGCAGCTTCTGCGGCGCTCTTCCGTAAACCGCCTGAAAGCTACGAAACAAACAAAAGTTTAAACGGCAATACGCCATCTACCGCCTCCACAGCCAGCAGGCCATCAACTGGGGCCGCTGACACTCCTGTCCCCATAATTCCCGACGAAATTCCAGCTTTCATCGGCACCCGCATGGCCACCACAGCCCGCCTTTCTGTCGGCGACACGGTCATCCTGCGCTGGCGCAACGCCCACGGCGCCTTTGACGCCCGCACCATCCGCATCGTCCACATCTTCCGGACCATCGTCCAGTCCGTGGACTCGGGCCAGGTCTGGATTCCCCTTTCCGACCTCCAGGCTATGGCCAGCCTCCCCGCCCAGGCCACCATCATCACCCTGGCTCCCGGCGCTACCCCACCTTCCACCCTATCCGCCGACAGCTGGGTTTACCGCGACCTCCGCTTCCTGCTCCGCGACATAGACCAGCTGGTGGCCGCCAAAACCGTCGGCGCAACCACCGTCTACGTCATCCTGCTTTTCATGGCCCTTCTGGCCATCTTTGACAGCCAGGTCCTCAACATCTTCCACCGCCTCAAAGAAATCGGCACCCTTGTGGCCCTCGGCCTCACCCGCCGCCAGATTGTCCTGCTTTTCACCCTGGAAGGCACTCTCCAGGCCGTCCTGGCTGCCATTCTGGCCGCCATCTACGGCTACCCGCTCCTCTCAGCTTTCGCCCGCACCGGCTGGAAAATGCCCGAGGCCTTTGACAGCTTCGGAATCGCCCTCGGCGAGCGCCTCGTCCCCGTCTTCACCGGCGGAATCATCATCGGGACGGTCATTCTGATAATGACCCTCACTGCTATCATCAGCTTCATGCCGGCCCGCCGGCTGTCACGTTTGCGGCCAACCGACGCCCTAAGAGGGAAACTGAAATGATTAATTTCATCATAAAAGGCGTCCTGCGCGACCGCACCCGAAGCCTACTCCCCATCCTGGTTGTAGCCGCCGGAGCCATGCTCACCGTCTTTTTCTACAGCTACATGCAGGGTGGAAAGAACAACTTCATAGATACCAGCGCCCGCTACCAGACCGGCCACCTGAAGGTGATGACCCGCGGCTACGCCGAGGAAGCAGAGCTGCTGCCCAACGACCTGGCCTTAACAGAAATTTCCAACCTCCTGGCCCGCCTCCGCGCCGATTACCCTGACTTCATCTGGACTCCGCGCATCCGCTTTTCCGGCCTCCTTGATGTGCCCGACGAGAAAGGCGAAACCCGGGCTCAGGGCCCGATGACCGGCCTGGCCGTTGAACTTCTAAAAAGTGCCGATAATGACACTTTGACTCGGGGTAGCACTAATCTTTATAACTATCAAAAATTCCAGGCGGGCACAGAAGCTGTCCCCCGGTTTTCAGGACCAGTCGAAACGCCTGCCAACATGGGACCTTTAGAAAATTCACCCTTAGTCAGCCTTGCTGACAGTTCAACTCCAAGCGCTGGGCAAGGAAAATACATAGAACCCGGCCTAACACCTTCGGAAGACCCGGCCGGGAAAGCTCCTCAAAATAATTCAATTAATTCCCATCAAATAGATTTTTCAACCGAGCCGCCAGAAATAAATATCTTAAACCTGGAAAAAGCCCTCCTCGCCGGACACCTGCCGCAGCAACCACGGGAAATCCTGGTGCCTTCCGAACTGGCCCGTTTGTTCAACATAAAACCCGGCGACCGGGTGACCATCCTCAGCTCCACCATGACCGGCGCTCTGGCCATCGCTGATTTCACGGTCGCTGGCATCATTCGGTTCGGCATAACGCCGCTCGATAAGGGCCTGGTCATAGCCGACCTGGCCGACATCCAGCAATTCCTGGACATGGAAGATGCGGCCAGTGAAATCTTCGGCTTTTTCCCGAATTTCCTCTACCAGGCCAGCTCAGCCAGCCGCCTCGCCCGGGAATTCGACCAGAAAATGGCCGAAGCGGACCTTGAAGCCCAGGCCGGGAGCGCGCCCGCCGCCCCCACAATTCCAGACCCCGAACTTCAGCCGGTCATGCTAACCCTCGGCCAGCAGGGCGGGCTAGCCGATATGATCGCCGTTTACGACATCTACTCTTTTGTCCTGGTTGCGGTCTTCGTGGCCGTGATGTCCATAGTGCTGTGGAATGCCGGTCTGATGGGCTCGCTGCGCCGTTACGGCGAGATTGGTCTTCGCCTGGCCATGGGTGAAACCCGGTCGCACCTGTACGCCTCACTTATCGGTGAATCTGTCATAATCGGCCTGCTGGGTTCGGCCCTGGGCACGGCCTTCGGCCTGGCCATTTCCTACTACCTGCAGACCTACGGTATCAATGCCGAAGCTTTTACTAAATCTTCCGAAATGATGATGACCAACGTGATTAAAGCCCAGGTAACCTGGGTGAGCTATGTGATTGGCTTTATCCCGGGTTTGCTGGCCACGGTGCTCGGCACCGCCATCGCCGGACTCGGGGTGTTCAGGCGCAGGACAGCCACTCTGATGAAGGAGTTTGAGGCTTGAGTTAGCTTGAGCCAATAATATCTTTAGGTAAGCAATAGCCCGGGGATAAGGGCCGCAGATAGAAGCAGCACAGGCTGTCGCGCCGAAAATGCCGGAGGAGGATTGTTATATGAACAATCATTCATGTATGACCGGAGTGGCCAGAGCCTTAAGCTCTGGCACAAGGGTTGGCCCAGAGTCCAGCTCTGGAACTGGCCCAAGGACTGGCTCAGGTGCCGGCTCAGCAGCTGGCTCACGGTCTGCCTCCAGCTCTACCCCAAAGCCAGCGCGAGCCGTCATTTTAAGTCACGCCGGCGAGGAAGCACCGCACAGCCCCTATTCTTGCACGCGTAATTTAATATTGTTAATCAGGCCGTCTAAACAGAAGCCTACTCGCCGGCTGCCCAAGAACAATCTGCCTCAAACCAACATGCCTCAGCCCAATCCGCCCCAGACCAATTTTCCCAAAACAGTAAAAATCCGCCAGATGGCGGGAGCTCAGGAGGGGAAAAATGAAACTTTTGCTGCCCAAATATTCTCTGAAAATTCTGCCCCGCAAAAACTGAGGCGCAAGATTTATCCGGCCGCAAAGAGGCTCGCGGCGCTTATGATCATAGATTTTCTGCTTCAGTTTGCGGTCGTTGCCCTGAGTGCCGTCTTTTTATTCTGCGCTCAGGTTCTGGTTCAGCCGGCTGCGGCTCAAACCCAAAAATTGAGCGGTCAGGATATCTTAAAGCGCGTTGATGACAACATCACGGCCGACAATAAAATTATGACAGCTAAAATGATTATCCACCTGCGCCGGGCGTCGCGCACGGTGGAGTTTAAGTCATACATCCAGGGTACGGAAAAGGCTTTTACCGAATATCTGGCCCCTCCCCGGGAGCGCGGCACCAAGATGCTCAAACTCGGGAACCAGCTCTGGATGTATTCACCGTGGACCGAGCGGACCATCCTCATTTCCGGACATATGCTGCGTCAATCGGTGATGGGCTCGGACCTGAGCTACGAGGATATGATGGAAGACCCACGGCTTTCTAATTCCTACACAGCCGAGCTGGTGGGCGAAGAGGTGATCAGGCTGGGTGAAGGGCTTGGTTCGGAACAGGCGGTAGATGAACCGGGAATTGGCATCGGGAGCAATGGAAGCAATAAGCTATTCGCAAATTATTCTCTGGTATCGAGACCGGCAGGGCTTGAATTCTCGGGAGAACCCGGATACGAAAATTGGAGATATGAGAATCTGAGAACAGAAATAGAAGAATACCAAGCCCCTGAAATCAACAGAGAAATTGCCAGCCCGCAAGCGGGTCAAGCCGGATTTTCAAGCGACGTGGTCGCCAGAGGAACCGAGGTCAGTTGCTGGGTGCTGGAGCTTACTGCCAGGTCAGAGGACGTAGCTTACCAAAAGCGAAAGTTGTGGGTGGATAAGGAGAGGTTCGTCGTGGTCCGGGAAGAACGCTATGCCAGGGGCGGGACGCTGCTCAAGAAGACCGAGGTCCTGAGCCTGAAGAGGTTCGGTAAGCGCTGGGTGCCCGACCGGGCCGTTTTCAAGGACATGCTGAAAGCCGGCCAAGGCACAGAATTCGTGATTGACTCAATTGAATTCGACGCCCGGATCCCCGACTATATTTTCACCCGGGCCGCCCTCAAGTAATGGGGACATGAACTGCTTTCTGCCTGATCTTAGTCTTTTTCATTTTGTTAAAGCAGTTCGTGTCCCCCGTTCTAGTGGGGACATGATGCCTTTTCCTGATCAATCAGTTTATTATCTATTCTATCTGAAAAGGCTTCGTGTCCCCCGTTTCTTACTTGTCCCCAGTTCCCGCCGGGGATATGGGTGGCGGGGACATGAACTGTTTCCTGAGCAGTACCCTATTAAAGTCTATTCTCTATGAAACAGTTCGTCTCCCCCGTTCTGGGCGGGGCCATGATAAAAAAATCGGAAAAATGTAGGGTGTCCCGCTTTTTCCGCCCTTCTACTACTTCTTGGACGGAGAGGCTTCTTCTTTTCCTTCCATTAGCTTGAAGGCACCGTAAAGGGCCACAGTAGTAACCACCATCAGGACAGCTATGCCAACCGGAGTGTAGAAGAAAGACGGCTTGCTCTCTCCCGAACTGAGCTGATTCTGGCCCATGGGGGCAATCTCGCCGCGCATCAGGGCCAGGCTGAGCTTGCCAATTTCGCCTTCCTTAACGCTGACAACGTATCCGAAATTGTAATCGCCATCTGGGGCAGTTATGCCCAGGACGTACTTGCCTTCTTTCAAGTTCTCTATCTTATAGGCTCCGTTGGCATCAGTGGGCGAGCTGAAGAATTCCTGTCCATTATCCACGT
>DMVN01000025.1 GCA_003476685.1 Acidobacteriota bacterium
GAGTGGACCGACGGCATGCTCTACCCGCTTCTTCACCGTCTGGAAAGAAACGGGCTGGTAGAAGCTTTCTGGGGAAATTCAGAATCAGGGCGCAAACGTCGTTACTACCGGATAACCGGGGCTGGACTGGAAGAGCTGAAAAGACATCAGCTGCAGTGGAAGGTCATTAACGAGACCATGAAAGGCCTCTGGCGCCTGGCTCTCGACCCTTCGGAAAGACTGGGTTAAGCGGAAAGAAAAGGAGCAAGCGCATGACAAGCAGGATGACTCTTGAAGAAAAAATCGCTCAGTGGAGAGACTTCCTAATAAAAAACCAGGCCATCAGCTCGCCCGACGCTGATGAACTCGAAGACCATCTTAAGAGCCAGGTGGAAGCCCTGACCCAGCAGGGCCTGGATGAAGACGAGGCTTTCCTGGTGGCGGTCAAAAGGCTCGGCAACCTGGACAGCATTTCGCGGGAGTTTGCCGTAGAGTACTCAGAGCGGCTGTGGAAACAGCTGGTCCTGGCCGGCGGCCCGGGCACAGCTCCGACTGCACTAACCGGAGAAGACTGGCTGGCGGTCGGTCTGGCCATAGCTTCAGCTGCAGGCGTAAAAATTCCGGCCCTTTTTGGACTCAGATTGTGGGAAGGCCCGGCCCAGACGGCCTTTTTCCTGCGCAACCTGAGCTTCTTCGTCCTCCCCTTTCTCGCTATCTTCTTTGCTATCAGGCGCCGGCTGGATAAATACCACTATCTTGTCCTGATAAGCATCCTGGCTCTATCCGGCCTGGCGGTCAACCTTCTTCCCCTTCAGCCTCAGAGCCATACCCTGGTTCTTACAGCGATTCATCTGCCGATTGCCCTCTGGCTTTTTCTCCTTTATGCCTACAGTGGTGGCCGCTGGCGTCAGCCCGAACAGAGAATGAATTATCTCCGCTTTTCAGGAGAATGGTTTATCTACTACACCTTGATTGCCCTGGGCGGATTTATCCTGACTGCCCTTACCATTTTCATTTTTGAAGCTATCGGCCTGAAAGTTGAGTCCGTCGTTCAGGAATGGGTGTTACCCTGCGGCGCCCTGGGGGCAGTGATCATCGCCGCCTGGCTGGTTGAACATAAAAAGAGCGTCATTGAGAACATGGCCCCGGTGCTGACCTGGCTTTTCACCCCTCTTTTTACCGTTCTCCTGCTGGTTTTTGTGGTGGTCATCGTTCTGACCGGAAGGACGATTGACATAAAGCGAGAAGTCCTGATCGGGTTTGACCTACTGCTGGTTCTGGTCCTGGGTCTTCTTCTCTACTCAATTTCAGCCCGGTCGTCTGAAGCTCCCCCCAACCGTTTTGACCTGCTGCAGCTGGTTCTCGTAGTCTCAGCCATAATAGTAGATATTCTGGCCCTCTGGGCCATGGCCGCCCGGATTTCAGAATTCGGTTTCAGTCCTAATAAAACCGCAGCTCTCGGCTTGAATCTTATTCTACTGGTCAACCTGACTCTCTCAGCCTGGCTATACCTTCGCTTCCTTCTTCGTCGGATTCCATTTACCCGGCTGGAGCGCTGGCAGACGGACTACCTGCCCGTTTACGCCATCTGGGCCCTGATTGTAGCTCTCCTCTTCCCCGTCCTTTTTGGTTAGAAATAATAATGTGAAGACTATATAAATAGAAAATTTCCCAACCTGAATAAGCCATAAATAAAAAGCGCGCCTGGAGGGATTCGAACCCCCGACCCGCTGCTTAGAAGGCAGCTGCTCTATCCTACTGAGCTACAGGCGCAAAGCTCTTACGTATCGGAAAATCGGGGAGATCGGATTTGAACCGACGACCTCCTGCTCCCAAGGCAGGCGCGCTAACCAGGCTGCGCCACTCCCCGTTTTCAGGCCAGTAAGTCAAAGACCAACGAGTTTTCCGGGTTCTCGAATTGGAGTTAAAATGTTAACAGAAAGAACCTTGGAATGTCAATTTAACGGGGCGGGCCGGCCCTTATTCCGGTTGCCTCCCGAGGGTCCTTTCTATGCGGGAGCGGTCAAGCCGGATGACCACCGGCCGGCCGTGGGGGCAGAGGCCCGGATTCCCGGTAGCAAACAATTCAGAAGTCAGGAATTCCATCTCCTCAACTGTCAGCGACTTCCCGGCCTTGACCGCAGCCTTACAGGCCATGGTGGCCAGGATTTTCTCCCGGCGGCTCTGGAATTTCCCCTCCTCTTCCTCTCCCAGCAGCGAAAGCAGGATGGCTGAAGCCTCAACTTCCTGGAAAACGTCAGGGTATTCTTTCAGGGCAAAGCTCAGTCCGCCCATCGGTTCCAGCCTGAAGCCCAGGCTTTCCAGTTCGGCCTGCATCTCCTGGTAAACCAGCTGCTGCCTGGGCGTCAGGTCAATAACTGGTGGAAAAAGCATCTGCTTAGCGGTCCAGGCTCTCTTTTCTTCCAGCTGTCGAAACTTCTCAAATAGTATTCTTTCGTGGGCATTATGCTGGTCGATGATAAATACTGCCTCGTCCGAGACAGCAATGATATAAGAATTAAGATACTGACCCAGAACTTTAATCGGGGCCGTTTCGCTTTCGGGGGCAGTCTCAGCAATAACTCCGGGCCTGAAACTGGCCGGCTCCCCGGACAGAATAAGCATGGAGTCAGCTTTACTTGAAACAGGTCCGCCTTCCCCTTGAGAAATTACTTCCCGGGTGAGAAAACCAGCTTCTTTTCCTTCCAGCCGCGTCTCTCCGGTCTCCGGCTTTTCTTCGCCTACCAGGATGGGTTTGACCAGACTTTCCTCCCTGGCTGCCATTTCCACTGCCCTCAATATCAACCGAAAAACTTTCTGCGGGTCTCTGAACCTGACCTCGGCTTTGGCCGGGTGAACATTAACGTCAACCTGGTCATAGGGGATATCCAGGAAGATGAAACCTTCGGGATTTTTTTGCTTTTCCAGAATTCCGAGATAGGCCTGGGTTAGGGCGGCTGTCAGCATCCGGTCTTTAACCGGCCTCCGGTTGACGAAGAAAAACTGGTGCTGGCGGTCGGGCCGACCGGAAAACGGCCTGGAGCTCAGACCCGATACCCGATAATTCTCCTCTTCATAATCCAGGCTCATCAGGTTATCCAGCACTTTTTTCCCGAATAACTGGTAAACCCTCTCCCCCAGAGACGATACAACCGGGCAATTTATCATTTCCTTGCTGTTACTGACCAGCACAAATTTTACCCCGGGAAAAGCCAGGGCCATGGTCGTCAGGAACTGAACCACCAGGCTCAGCTCGGAGCGGTCCGAACGCAGGAACTTGCGCCTGGCCGGCAGGTTAAAAAACAAGTCCCGCACTTCGACCAGGGTCCCGCGGGGAAAAGCGCTTTCAATGAAGCGCAGGAGCTTTTCCCCTTCCCGTTCCACCTGGTAGCCCCTCTCTCCCGAACCATCGCTGGTTTTCAGAGTAATCCGGGAAACCGCTGAGATGCTGGCCAGGGCTTCTCCCCGGAACCCGAGGGTGGCAATCTTTTCCAGGTCCGCCTCGGTGGTAATCTTGCTGGTGGCATGGCGCTTGAAGCAGAGAGCCACATCCTCCTGGGTCAGGCCGCTGCCGTTGTCCTGCACCCGGATCAATTTTTTGCCGCCGTCAACGAGTTCTACCTTTATTTCCGTAGCCCCGGCATCGAGCGAGTTCTCCACCAGTTCCTTGACCACCGACACCGGTCGTTCAACCACTTCGCCGGCAGCGA
>DMVN01000231.1 GCA_003476685.1 Acidobacteriota bacterium
TCGACCACGTTGCCGCGCATGATAAACTCTTTAAACCCTTTGAGCATGACTTTTCCTCCCTTCCAAGATGTAAACATTATATGGCAAACCTTCTATGATTAACATAAATTTTTCCGGACAGAGACCCGGGCTCAACCCCAAAGCGCTTTTCTTGACTAATAACCAGGAAGGTGTTAATTTTGAGCCGGAGCCGATGAAAAAGGGTAACCTGAAGAAGGGCCAGTGGTCATCAAGACGCCGCCTGAACCGGCCGGAAGATTCAGCTCAATCCCGCCTTTATAATCACCGGGTCCAGCCCGGTTCGGACCGCAACATCCCGGCCGTCATCCGCTCCATACCCGGACCTTAAAAGCCAGGAGCTGCTTCATGCCAGACGAAACCAGGCTTCAGACCAGATGGAAACAAAGGCTGACCAGCCCGGTTTACTTAACCTCCCTTTTGCTGATCATCCTGATTCTCGGGGTTGGACTGGTCATTCGCCGCGCGGAAGAAAAAAGGGCTGAAAAAATAGTCTTTGACCAGCTATCTTCCATTGCCCGAATAAAAGCTCAGCAGATCCGGGACTGGCTGGACGAGAGAAAAAAAGATGCGGCCATAATGACCCGGAGTCCTTTTCTGGCCGAAGCTATTATCGATTTTCTTCAAAACGGACAGGAATCTGTCAGGGACAGGATAATCAAGAGGTTGGAAATAACCGCCGAAAATTACAATTACGGCAACATCGCCCTGATGAACGCCGAGAAGAGAATCGTGCTGGCCCTGAAAGCTTACAGCCAGGAAGCGCCGCCTGAATTTTTAGATGTCCTGGAAAAGGCCGAAAAGAGCGGATCCATCCTCAATACTGACCTTCACCGCAGCCGGGCCGACGAGTCCATCCACCTGGATGTGGTGGCCCCGGTGCTGCCGCCGGATTCTGCCGGCTCCAGACCGCTCGGCTACCTCATCTTAAAAGCCAATGCCGAGAATTTTCTTTTTCCCCTGATTCAATCCTGGCCGGTTGCCAGCCAGACTGCCGAATCGCTGCTGGTCAAGCGGGATGGTGATGAAGTCTTGTTTCTAAACGAACTCAGGCACAAAAAGGGGGCAGCTCTTAATCTGCGGCTCCCCCTGACCAGAAAAGAGGTCCCGGCAGTCAGGGCGGTCCTGGGCGATTACGGCACTTATGAAGGAGTTGACTACCGAGGCGTTAAAGTCCTGGCCGCCACCAGCCCTGTTTTCAACACCTGCTGGTCCGTCGTGGCCAAGATGGACCGGGCTGAGGCCCTGGCCGGCTGGCGGAGGCGCTCTGCCCTGATCATACTTTTACTGATTTCTCTCGTCGCTTCCCAGCTGCTGCTGACCGAAGTTTTCTGGCAGCGCCGGGAAAAACTCAATTACCAGAAATTATACCAGGCCGAAGCCCGGGCCAGGGAAACCCAGCAACTTTTCCGGGTCCTGAGCGATTCGGCCATGGCCGGGGTTTACCTGGTGCAGGACGGTGTCTTTAAGTACGTCAACAGGTCGCTAGCCGAGATGTTCGGTTATGAACCCGGCGAGCTGATTGGCAAGCTGGGCAATATAGACCTGACTCATCCCGACGACCGGGCCATGGTCCGCGAATACAACCGCCGCCGCCTGAGCGGTCAGGTGCCTTCGATACGTTTTGAATTCCGGGGCTGGCGCAAGGACGGAACTTCTTTTTACTGCGAAGCCCACGGCAGCACCATCGACTATCAGGGTCGCAAAGCCATCATCGGCACCCTGGTTGATATCACCGACCGGGTGGAGTTAATCCAGGAGCTGCTGGCGCGGGAAGCAGAAATCAGAGCCACCCTCTACAGCATCGGAGATGGAGTTATCTCCACGGATACCAAGGGCAAAATCCTGGTGATGAACCACGTGGCCGAAAAATTGACCGGCTGGAGTGAAAAGGAAGCCCGGGGCCGGCCGATTGAGGAAGTCTTCCAGGTGGTGAATGAATTCACCAGGGAAAAGACGGGAAACCCTGTGGAAAGAGTTATCAAAGAAGGAATCATAGTGGGATTGGCCAATCACTCCCTATTAATTTCGCGCGACGGTCGGGAATGTCCGGTTGCCGACAGCGGAGCCCCGATCACTGACGACGAAGGAAATTTGCTGGGAGTCATTCTGGTGTTCCGCGACCAGACGGCTGAAAGGGAAGCCCAGAAGCAAATCCTGGCCGCCCGGGAAGAATTGAAGGAGAAAAACCGCTTCCTGGAACATCTGCTGGCCAACCTGCCGGGAATGGTTTACCGCTGCCGGAACGACCGCCACTGGACTATGGAGTACATAGCCGGCACCTGCCGGGAAATCACCGGCTACCAGCCGGAGGATTTAATCGGTAACCGCCGGCTGGCCTTTAGCGACCTGATCGTTCCCGAACACCGCGAATACCTCTGGAAGAAGTGGCAGCAGGTTCTTAAAAAACGGGAATTCTTTGAAGAAGAGTACCAGATCATAACGGCCGAAGGCCAGCTCAAATGGGTGCAGGAGCGAGGCGGTGGAATTTTTGACGACGGCGGCAATCTGGTCTGCCTGGAAGGAATCATCACCGACATAACCGCCAGGAAAAGAGCCGAGGAAGAGCTTATCCGGAGCGAGCGGGAAAAATCGGCCATCTTTGCCACCATTTCCGAACACGTCATCTACCAGGCGCCTGATCATACCATAGTCTGGGCCAACCGGGCCGCGGCCGCCTCCATCGGACTGGAGCCGGGTCAACTGGTGGGAAAAAAATGCTATGAGCTCTGGCATCAGCGGCTGGAGCCCTGCTCTTTTTGCCCCCTGGATAAGGCCCGGGACAGCGGAAAGCCGGAACGGACAGAAGTCCAGACTCCCGATGGCCGCTGGTGGCACATCAGCGGTTATCCGCTGAAAGATGAAAAAGAACAGATAATCGGCCTGATTGAAGTTACCATAGAAATCACCGACCGAAAGAAGGCCGAGCAGGCTCTCCGCGAGAGCGAAAGCAAGTACCGGAGCCTGTTCGAAGCGGCCAACGATGCCATCTTCCTGATGGACCGGGAAATTTTCATCGATTGCAACCAGAAAACCGAAATAATCTTCGGCTGTTCCCGGGAACAAATAATCGGCCAGCCGCCCTATCAGTTTTCCCCGGAGAAACAGCCTGACGGTCGCGATTCCAGGGAGAAGGCTCTGGAGAAAATCGAAGCCGCCCTGAGGGGAGAGCCTCAATTTTTTGAATGGCTGCACAGCCGGTATGATGGCACACCCTTCTACACCGAGGTCAGCTTGAACCTGATTGAAATCGGGGGAAGGAAACTGATCCAGGCCATAGTTCGCGACATTGACCAGCGCAAGAAGGCTGAACAGGCCCTGCGGGAGAGCGAAGCCAGGTTCCGCCGGCTGGCTGAGAATGCCAGGGACATCATCTACCGGTTCAGGATCCTGCCCGAACCCGGCTTTGAATATGTCAGCCCGGCGGCCACGGCTATTACCGGTTACACGCCCGAGGAACACTATGCCGACCCGGCCCTGGGCTACAAGCTGCTGCTGCCCGAAGACCGCCCGGTATTAAAAGATATGGTCAAAGGAAAAATCAGCAACCCGGCTGTCCTGCGCTGGAAAAGAAAAGATGGCCAGATCATCTGGACTGAGCAGGTCAACGTGCCCATTTACGATGATTCCGGTCAGCTGGTGGCCCTGGAAGGAATAGCCCGCGATATTACCGAGCGGAAGCTGGCCGAGGAAGCTCTGAGGCAGTCGCTCAAAGAAAAAGAGATCCTGATGCGGGAGATCCATCACCGGGTCAAGA
>DMVN01000001.1 GCA_003476685.1 Acidobacteriota bacterium
TTTTGACAAAATTGATGTCTATAACCGCAAAGGTCAATTTCAAGCTGTATTCCAGAAAGGAGTCTTGAGGTATGAAAATCGTTGAATGTGTTCCGAATTTCAGCGAGGGTCGCGACCGGGAGAAAATTCAGTCCATAGTCAGGGAAATTGAGTCCACTCCGGGTGTCAAGCTGCTGGATGTTGACCCGGGCCAGGCCACCAACCGGACAGTGGTAACTTTTGTTGGCTCTCCCGAAGGAGTTAAGGAAGCGGCTTTCAAGGCCATCAGGAAAGCGGCCGAAGTTATCGATATGAGCCAGCATAAAGGAGCCCATCCCAGGATTGGGGCTACCGATGTCTGCCCCTTTGTCCCCGTTTCCGGAGTAACCATGGAAGATTGTGTCAGGCTGGCCCACGAACTGGGGAAACGGGTAGGAGAGGAACTGGGCATCCCGGTTTACCTGTATGAGGAAGCCGCCACCAGACCGGAGAGAAAAAACCTGGCCAGTATCAGGGCCGGAGAGTATGAAGGACTGGCCGATAAATTAAAGGACCCTGACTGGCAGCCCGATTACGGACCGGCTGTTTTCAACCCCCGGACCGGGGCTACGGTCATCGGGGCCAGGGAATTTCTGATTGCTTACAACATCAACCTCAACACCCGCGACCGAAAAATCGCCCAGGAAATAGCCTCCTATCTCCGGGAGAGCGGTCGTCCCAAGAAAGACCGTAACGGGAATATCGTTTATGATAAGAAGGGCCAGCCAGTGAAAGTGCCGGGAAAATTCAGAGCGGTCAAAGCTGTCGGCTGGTACATTGACGAGTACGGTCTGGCTCAGATTTCCATCAACTTCACCAATTATAAGATAACTCCACCCCATCTGGTGTTTGATGAAGCCTGCCGGCTGGCTGAAAAAATGGGGGTTCGGGTAACCGGCAGCGAGCTGGTCGGGCTGATTCCGCTGGAAGCCCTGCTGATGGCCGGCCGTTATTACCTGGAAAAGCAGGGCAAGAGTCCCGGGGTGCCGGAAAAGGAACTGGTCAGGATAGCGGTCAGGTCTTTGGGGCTCAGTGATGTAGTTCCCTTCGACCCGGCCAGGAAAATAATTGAATACCAGTTCCCCCCTGATGACAAGTCGCTGATCCGGTTGAAGCTCGACGAGTTTGCTGACGAGCTATCCATGGATTCTCCCGCGCCCGGCGGCGGCAGCGTGGCCGCCCTCTGCGGCAGCCTGTCGGCGGCTCTTTCGGCCATGGTGGCCAACCTGACAGTTGGTAAAAAGGGCTATGAGGCAGCCTGGGACCGGATGAAGCAAGTGGCCCTGCGGGCTCAAAAATTGAAAGACGAATTGCTGCAGGCCGTGGACCTGGATACCAGAGCTTTCAACCGGGTCATGGAAGCTTTCCGCCTGCCCAGGACTACCGAAGAACAGGTCAGAGAACGGGAGGCGGCCATTGAGCAGGCCAACAAAGAAGCCACCCTGGTTCCGCTCTCAGTCTTGGAAAAGGCGGTGGAGCTAGCCGAGCTGGCTTATGAAGCGGCCAGCCGGGGCAACCAGAATTCAGTCAGCGATGCCGGAGTAGCCGGGCTGGCGGCCAGGAGTTGCGGGCTGGGTGCTTTTTATAACGTTCGCATAAACCTTCCCGGGATCAAGGATGAAAAATTCAAGAAAAAGACTCTGGCCCGGGCCGGGCAATTGGTAAAAAAGCTGGAAAACAGGCTGAAGAAGCTGGAAAAACTAATGGAGCGATCCCTGGGCTGAAGATAGGCTCCGGCACCCGACCTGAATTTACAGAGTATACAAAAGAATTCAAGAAGATAACCAGCTATTGGTTTTAATAAAAAAGATAGCGCTTCCCCTTATTGGTCAGGAGTGAGCTAAACTTCAGGATTCATTTAACAACTTAGACTTTCCGCTCTCCCGGGTCCGGTTTTTAACCGGCTCGATTCAGCCAGCGAAAAAATCTTCCCAGGTTCAGTTCAGGTGCACTCCAGCTGTGGCTAAGAGACCTTTCTGATAACAAAGCTCAGTCCGAAGATGAAAAGAGCCAGAAAGATGATGGCAGCCGAGGCCGGGAGGTTAAAAAGATAGGCCAGGATTATCCCGCCGACAATCGACAGCAGGCTGAAAACGCTGGATAGAAGAAGAGTTGACCGGAAATTTCGCGATAGCTGCAGAGCCGAAGCAGCCGGGATAACTGTTAGCCCGGTTACCAGGAGCAGGCCCACCACCCTGATTCCCAGCACTATGGTCACCGCTGTTAAGACCACCAGCAGCCGGTCCAGCTTTTTTACCGGGACTCCTGAAACATAAGCTGACTCCCGGTCGAAGGTCATGAAGACCAGCCGGGGGAAATTAAAAAGTATCCCGGCCAGCACCAGCAAGACCAGGCCAGCTGCCAGGTAGACTTCAAGCGGAGCTATGGCCAGGATATCGCCGAAAAGGTAGGCCATCAGTTCAGCCCCGAAATCTCTTTTAACCGACATCAGGAAGACAGCCAGGGCCATGCCGGCGCTGCTCAGAATCCCGATAGCCGTATCGCCTGGCAACCTTCCCTGCTCTTTTAGCTGCAGAATCACCAGAGAGCCCAGCAGGCAGATAGCGACTGAAAAAAGTATAGGCATTAAGTTAAGAAGCAAACCCAGGGCCACCCCGGCAAAGGCCAGGTGCGACAGCCCGTGACTGATCATGGCATCTCTTCTTAGGACCAGAAAGACACCCAGCAGGCCGCAGGCCAGGGCCAGCAAGCTCCCGGCTGCTGCTGCCCGCAAAAACAAACCGCTGAAAATCAGACTCTGGCTCATGGTTAGTGCCGGTGAGAAACCAGGTGATGGCCACCCCGCAGCAATTCCTGAACGATGGAGGACTGGCAGAATTCCGCGTGCTCTCCATGGTAAACAAGCTTTTGATTCAGGCAGGCCACCCGGTTAACATGGCGGTTGACTATGCCGTAATCGTGGGTCACCAGGACTATGGTCAGGTTTTTCTCCTGATTGAGCTGTCCCAGAAGGTCGTAAAAATTCTCCTGGGCCAGGTGATCAACGCCGGTGGTCGGCTCATCCAGGAGCAGGACTTCCGGCTCGCCGGCCAGAGCCCGGGCTATCAGGGCTCTCTGCTGCTGGCCGCCCGACAGGCTGTTCATTGATTTCCTGGCCAGCTGTTCCAGGCCGACTGTTCTCAAGGCCTCGCCTATTTTTTCTTTCACCTGTTTTCGGCTGAGGCCTTTTGACCTGCGGATGGAATGGAGGCTGGTGGCAATGACCTCTTCCACCGAGATGGGAAACACCGGGTCAAAGTTGGTGGCTTTTTGCTGAATATAACCGAGCTTAAACCACTCGTTGAAGGTTTCCTGCGGCTGTCCGAACAGCCAGACCCGACCCTGTTGTGGCTTCAGCAGGCCAACAATTATCTTGAGCAGGGTGGTTTTACCCGAGCCATTGGGCCCGATGATGGCCAGGAAATCACCCCGGTAGATGGACAGGGTGATGTCCAGCAGGGCTGGCACTGAATCATAGGAAAAAGTTACTCCTTCTACCCGGACAATTTCTTCGGCCTGTCTGTCCATGGTTACTCGCAGTTCAGGGCCTTTTTCAGGACCAGCAGGTTATCATTCATTAA
>DMVN01000087.1:0-1345 GCA_003476685.1 Acidobacteriota bacterium
GGAAAGAAAATCCTTGGCTAAATCATTCCTGGCGGTGGCGCAGCCGGTCAAGAGTAACCGCGGCGATGATGATGGCTCCGATGATTATCTCCTGAAAATAGTTGGGCCAGCCCATCATAGTACAACCATTCCGCAGGAAGGCCATGATGAAAACCCCGACCAGAGTTCCCAGGATGCTGCCCTCCCCGCCGCTCAGGCTACCCCCGCCAATGACTACCGCCGCGATGATGTCCAGCTCCAGCCCCATGGCCACGGTCGGGTCGCCCACCGTCAGCCGGGAAAATTCCATCACTCCGGCCAGCCCGCACAGCAATCCCGAGANNGATAGTATAGACCAGGACTTTAACCCGGTCAGTCCTGACCCCGCACAGCCGGGCCGTGAGTTCATTGGAACCGATGGCAAATGTGTGCCGGCCGAAGACTGTCTGGCGCAAGAGAAAGGCCATAAACAGAGAAAACAGGATCATTATCCAGATTCCCGGGGAAACCAGCAGCCAGGAGGGCCGCGGGGTCCTGACCATGAGTTCATTCAGCCAGCTGAGCGGGGCGTCAATTTTCTGGTTCCTGGCCACCCACTTGGCCAGGCCGCGGGCAATGCCCATCATTCCCAGGGTAACGATGAACGGCACCAGCCTGAGCCGGGTGATGAGAAAGCCGTTCAGGAAGCCAACGGCTCCCCCTGCCGCCACCCCGATGAAGGCGGCCAGGAGCGGCGAAAGACCGAGGTTGATGGCATAGGCCACCAGGACACAGCTCAGGGCCAGGTTGGAAGCAGCCGACAGGTCAAACCCGCCGCTGACAATTATCATGGTCATGCCCAGAGCGCACAGGGCCACGATTACCGACTGGGTGGCCACGCTCTTGATATTGGCTAAATTCAGGAAACGGTCCGAGACTTCCGGCATCAAAGAAAAGATAGAGATGACCAGAATCAAGCCGATGAAAGGTCCGATGAGCCCGGTAATCTTTTTCAATCCGCTGCCTGTTTTATTCAAGGTTGCTCTCCCGTTCCGACCTTAACCTCTTCCCGGCCGGTGATGGCCGCTTTCATCAGGCTGGCTTCAGTCCAGTCAGCCGCCGGTCGGACAGCCACTAACTGTCCCCGATGAAAGACGGCTATCCGGTCGGCCACCCCCAGCAATTCCGGCAGGTAGGAACTGACAAAAATCACCGCCTTGGCCTCCGCTGCCAGCCGGCCCATGAGCTCGTAAATCTGGGCCTTGCTCCTGACATCAATCCCTCTGGTGGGTTCATCCAGGAGAAAAACTTCGGCCTCCTGGTGGAGCAGCCTGGCCAGGGCCACCTTCTGCTGGTTGCCGCCCGACAGCGTCCAGACCTTTTGCTC
>DMVN01000087.1:1373-17795 GCA_003476685.1 Acidobacteriota bacterium
ACATAAGGTTCCAGCCGGCTCAGGGTCAGGTTATCGGCCAGGTTCAACCTGACAGCCAGCCCTTCCACCTGCCGGTCTTCACTCAGCATTCCCAGGCCGCAGCCAATGCTGACCCCGGTATGTTCCGGCTTGAACTTCTGCCCGGCCACCACTACCAGGCCCGATTCCAGCCGGTCCAGCCCGAAAAGGGCCCTCAGGAATTCGGTTCTCCCTGCTCCCACCAGCCCGGCCACACCCAGAACCTCCCCGCGCCTCAATTCCAGGTCAACCGGCTGGTTCATTCGGGTGCTCTTTAACCCGGCACAGCTCAGAAGCACTTCTCCCGGCTGGTGCGGCAGACGGGGGTAAAGTTCCGACATCCGCCGGCCGATCATCAGCTGGATGAGCTCCTCGACCGTAGTTTCTCCGACCCGACCCCGACCGGCCACCTGCCCGTCCCGGAGAACAGTGAAGCGGTCGGCGATTTCCAGGACCTCTTCCAGGAAATGACTGACGTAGATGATGCCCACTCCCTCGTCCCGGAGCTTCCTGATTATTTCAAAAAGCCGGCGGGTATCCTCCTGGGACAGGCTGCTGGTAGGCTCGTCCATGACCAGAATCCTGGCCTGGCTGGCCAGGGCCCGGGCAATTTCCACCACCTGTCTGGCCCCGACCGACAACTTCCTGACCGGAATATCAGGCGAGATGTCAGGATGGTGGAGGAATTCGAGCACCCGCCGTATCTTTTCCAGATTTTTCTTCCTATCAATGAGGCCCAGCCTGGTTTCTTCCTGGCCGAGCATGATATTTTCTTCTACTGTTAGATGGGGAGCCAGCGTTAACTCCTGGTAGATAACAGCAATGCCCTGGCGCCGCCCGTCCAGAGGCCCGGAGGGCCGGTATTCCACTCCCGAGATGAACATTCGCCCGCCATCCGGCCGGTAGGCTCCGCTCAGGATTTTGATCAGGGTGCTCTTGCCGGCGCCGTTTTCCCCCAGGAGGGCATGGACCTCGCCTGCCCGCAAATCAAAGTCCACCCGGTCCAGAACCAGGTTGTGGCCGAAGCTCTTGCTGATATTATTCAGAGTGAGAAGCAGCTCGTCTGGCATGGTCACCAGTTTTCAACCATCTGTCCGGAGCTGACCGATTTTCATTTACCGGACATACTTCGAAAAATCAGGTTCCAGCAGGTTTCTTATTTCCGGCTGGTTCATGTTGTCCGGGGTGGCCAGGCTGACGCCGGTATCAATCCGCCTGTCCACGGCCCGGCCCTGGATGTGTTCCACCAGAACCTTGACCGACAGGTAACCCATTTTCATCGGGTCCTGCAGCACCAGTCCCTGAATTTCATTCTTCTCCAGGGCCTGGATCAGCTTGATGGAGCTGTCGAAGCCCACCAGCTTGACCCGGCCGGCCAGGCCGAAATGCTGCAGCGCCCGCAGGGCCCCGAAAGTGCTGGATTCGTTGGGAGCAAAAATTCCCTCCACCTGCGGATAGCGGCTGAGAAGATTTTCAGTTAGCTGGTAAGCGGACTCGGTGGTGGTTCCGGCAAACTGGTCCTTGACCAGAATTTCAATTTCGGGGTAGTCACGGCTGATGGTTTCGAGGAAACCCTGTTCCCGGAAAGTGGTGCTGGCCGAGCCTTCCAGGTAGCGGATGAGAAAAATCTTTCCCTTTTTCCCCAGGACTTGGGCCAGGCGGTGGGCAGCCAGCACCCCGCCCTGGTAATTATCGGTGGCCACAAAGCTGATGTAATCGTCCCCCTGGAGGTTGGAATCCATGATAACTACCGGGATTCCCTCCCTCATGGCTTCAGCCACCGGCCTCATCAGGGCCCGGTCGTCGAGGGGGGCCAGGACTATCCCATCCACCCGGCGGCTGATGAAATCTTCAACCACGGTTATCTGCTGGGCCCGGTCGTCTTCTTTCTGCGGGCCCTTCCAGAATATCTCCACCCCCAGCTCCTGGCCAGCCTTGACCGCACCGGCATGAACAGCTTTCCAGAATTCGTGGGTGGTACCCTTGGGAATAACCGCTATCTTGTATGTCCTGGTGGCCGCTTCCCCGCCTCGCTCAGACCGGGAACCGCAGCCCGTCAGCAGCAGGGAAATTGTCAAGCACAGGAAGCAAAAAAAATATTTCTTCATAATTTTCATGATTTTCATGCTCACAGTATAAAACAGCCTTCAGAAGCAAGTCAAAATCAGAAACGAATTTAAAATGAGAAAGGAGAACAACTCGCTCCGGAGTTGCCCTCCTTATTGATTACAGAGCTCTTTAAGAATTTAAGCCGGGAAGGATTCTAAGCCTTCTTTAAAATCGGCATGCCGGTCTTGGCCGTTTCTACCACCTGATAGCCGGCGGGAACGTTGTCCAGGGCGCCGGGCCGGACTTCTCTGGCAAAATAGTAGATGGTCTGCATCTTGCCGCCCCGCAGCTTGACTTCGCGCGAATGCAGGTAGTAAGTGATGCCCTTTGTGTTGGTGAATGCGTATGGCATGAATTAAACCTCCAAAAAAAATTTTTTCTGACTAAAACCGGTAACCCAGAGTAAAACCGAGGAGCTGGGCGCTAGTCTGGTAGGTGCCACTGCCGAGCCCCATCGGATAGATATTCCTGTTGGGCGAGGTTCTGTCCTGGAATATTTCAAACATATAAGCCACATCAACACTGAACTTGCCCTTAGTATAACCCAATCCGGCGGTAAATGCCACCCGGCTGGCGTCGGGCAGGGCCGGGTCAACTGTTTCCACCGGTTGCGGCGTCTGGTCATAAACCACTCCGGCCCGCAGGGCCAGGTTTTCATGCAGCAGGTACTGGGCAGCCGCCCGCAGCAGGATCGAATTCTTGAAATTTTCCTCCACCACTTCCTGCTCGCTCATTCCACCTTCGAAGTCAATGTTTATTTCGTAGCTGTCGTAAACCTTCCAGGTAATGTACTGGCCGGCCACGGCCACCAGGAACTTCGGGCTGAGCTGGTAGGAAAACCCCAGGTCAAAAATATTGGGATGCTTGAAGGAAGTGGTCACCGTTCCGGTACCCGGAATGTAGGGGCTGATGGGATCTGGCACCCGGCTCTTATCCAGCACAAAGTCGCCGCTGTAGTCGACGGTAAAGTTACTTCTCCAGTTGAAACCGGCCGAAAAATTGCCTTTTTTGTAGAGCAGGCCGGCGTTGAAAGCCACAGCTTCACCGCTGGCTTTTTTCAGAGAAGCCGGAACATCGCCGGTCCAGACTTCGGGAATCACGATGTGACGCACCAGGCTCAGTTTCAGGGTGGAATGGATGTAGGAGACACCGAAACCGATGGACAGATTATCATTCAGCTTGACGGCCAGGGTCGGGTTGACAAACAGGGTCTGCATGGAAGTCTCGGTGCAAATGTACTTTAGAGGATAATTGACCGGCCAGGCGGTTCCCAGGCCGTAGGGAGCAAAAACTCCAACTCCCAGAGCCAGCCTGGACCCGAAGCGATGAGTCAGGTAAAAATGCGGCGGGAAAAAGGTCTGGTCCAGTTGATAAACTTTCTGAAAGGTCGGGTCCGGCCAGTTGGGCAGCAGCAGCGACCCGGCCGGGAAAATGAAGGTTCCGCCGGCGCTGACCCGGGTCCCGGGCAACCAGGCGATTCCCGCCGGGTTGTAAAAAATGGCCGAAGGGTCGTTGGCCAGGCTGACAAAAGCCCCGGCCAGAGCCATGGCCGCGGTCCCGTGTTCATAAATCAGGAAGCCGGAGCTAAAAGCTGAAGAACTCAAGACCAGGATGAAAAGCACCAGACAACTGACTTTCTTTTTCATTTCCTTCCCTCCTGTTCCTTCGCGAATAAAGCCCTCGAATATTCTGGCTTTCTTTTATTAAATTTGCCCGACAATGTCAAGCCGACCCTTAAAAATTTTCCTCTTCACTGGATAAAGCCAACTCCGGGTGGAATATCGGCCGGCACTATCGGTCCGAACAGTTCCTCATACCTTTTTATATTGCTGTCCAGAGCTTCAGCAAAACGCTTGGCATGGGCCGGGCTCAGGATAACCCGGGCCACTAACTTACCCATCGGCCCGTCGGGGAAGATAAAAGCAAAATCAAAAATGAATTCCTCCCGGCTGTGCCTGATGGCAGCCAGATTAGAATATTGGCCGACGGCGATATGTTCATCCACCTTGATGTCAATCTTCTTGTCTTTTAAGTCATCCTGGCTCATTCCATTCTCCTTCTCTTCTGGAATTACTTTACCGGAAAAGTCAGGACCAGGTCCGCACCCGGCGGTGACTAGCAGCCGCTAAACCAGTCCGCTGATTTTGTTTCTGGTTTCTACTCCCGTTGCCTCTTCTCTTTTGTCCACCAGGTTGTTCTTTTTCCGGTAGTTAAATTTTATAACTGAGTAGCTGCAGATAGCAAATGGTAAAGATGGCCAGCAATTTTTTGAATACCTGGAATTGAGTTTTCCAATTCATAATCTTTAATGACAACTTACCTCAAACCATCGGCTTCAGCGAAAATATTTTTTGACTTCTTCCAGCTTATTTTTCTGAAGACGACCACAACCTGAAACCTTCAGCTCCTCTCCAGTCACAGACCGCTCGAAAAGACCGTCAGATGATAACGTTAACGCAATTTCAGGCTAAAAATTTTCTAAGATATTGATTATGATTAACTTAAAAATTAAAAAAAATGCTTGATTTTTGATTTCGAAGGCATATAATAATATTGGCTTTCCTGGGCGGGCTGGGGAAAGCCCCCACCTTTTTGGTTCCCATCATCAACCCCCCTTTTGCTGACAACAGCCCGCATCTCTTCCTGGCTGTAGATTTTCAATTTTTGAGGCTTCCAGTTTTTTTTTTAAATATTGGCCCGGTCTTTTTTTCAGTGTTGCTTGTTCCTAAGAAGAGACAAAAAAAATCGAAAGCCTGTCTGACTGCTGGCCGCCGCAACTTCATCTCAACCTGGAACCAGCTTCTGCCGTCCGGTTTAGAAATCGAAAACTAATCTTACGTCTCGTTTTTGGTTTTAATCTCAATGAAGGGATTCCCGAGCCGTCGTCTTTGTCCAACTTTTCCAAAAAAACACGGCTACGATTTTAAGCAGCCAAACTTGAATTTGATTTTTTCCCGGTCCAGTTGGAGGCCAGGATAAGCCGGTCGTTTTTTTGTTAGCGGCAGTAAAATTCTATCATCTGGCGGACGGCTTCCTGGCAGACCGGGCAGTAAGGCTTCTGGCCCTTGGTGAACATGATGCAGTCGACAGCGGGTCGGTACAGCCCGGTGGAAGAATAGCCGGCACCTTCGTAGGCTCCGACCTTCCCGGCATACTGGCTGCGGGCCAGAAACTCGTCCACCTTCCTGGCCTGTTCCAGCGATAACCTTTCGCTTTCTGCTTCCAGCCTGGTGATTTCTTCCTGCGGAGCGCCTTCCCTTTTCATCCTGGCAATCTTCTCGTTAACTTCCTGTCTGATTTTCTGGTAGGCCAGGTCCATCCGGTCAAATTCTTCTTTCTCCCAGGGCGTGGGAACGGGCAGGCCCGGAGCCACCAGGTTTTTCCACTTCAGTCTGGCCGGGTCCAGCAGGGCGGTGATGTTGGGCTCAACCGGCTCCACCCCGCGCGGGTAGAATTCGTTATAAGCTACCTGGGAAGTGTAATATTCATCGGCCAGGCCGGTGAACGAGTGGCCAAATTCGTGGAGCATCAGGTACTCATACCACTGGTTGTCGGTGGTGAAGGTGCAGTACAGGTTGTAAATACCACCGCCGCCGTAGCGGTTGTGGTTGACCATGATCAGCAGGGCGTCGTAGGGAACGGTGGCCGCCACATCCCTGATACGGCGGTTGTCCTCGCTGAGCAGGTAACGTTCGGAACCGAAAGAATCAAAAGTGCAGTTGAGGGCTGTCTGCTTGAACTGGCCGTGAGAGGGTTCATCGCAGCCGCTTTCGGCCGAGGGCTTGAAGACTCCGTAGAGGTTGAACCTGTTTTTCAGGTTTTTATAAGGCTCCTGGCTGAAGAACACCTGGACAAACCGGTCCAGGTCCTGTTTGAGCTTGGTTTCTTCCTCAGCCGTATAACCCTCGGCCAGGAAGGCCAGGTCCACTTTGTCGTGGGGATGGCCGCTTTTAACCAGCTCCAGCACCTTGACCCCCGGCTCCACCTTTTCCCTGACGATGAAGATCGAGGCCGGGTCTATTTCCTCGGAAAAAATTTTATGGAAATTATTTTCCCGGTCGCGGGCTTCCAGGGTGAAAATAATCTTGCTCTTGGGAAAGGGAATCAGGACCGATTCATGGAAGGTGCGCTTGATGCCCTTCAGGGCTTCTTCGGTGGTCTTGTATTCACCGAACAGGCTGTCAAAAGCTCGGGAGTAAATCAACTGCCCGGACGAGGCCTCGTAGATCCGGGCGCAGTACCTTCCCCGCAAGAAGGGGTCGAGCAGGTTTTTCACCGGGCCGGCCCAGGTTCCGTGCTGGTAAACCCGGTCCAGGGTAACGATTTCTTCCCGGTGGTCGCCGGTGTGATAATAATCAATGCGCATTGTCCGGTCGATAAAATAGCGGTCAAAGCCAGTTTTATCCTGGGCTCCGACCGAATAGATAATGACGGCAATGGCAGCTATTCCCAGCAATACCAGCAGCAACTTTTTCATGGTTCCCTCCTCACTTTTTTCAGGGCCTGACGATTCGCCCCGCGATTTCTTTTATCAACTTGAAAGCCAGGCTGGCGGTGATTTCTGAAACGTCCCGAGAGGGGTTGAGCTCGACGATGTCAAAAGCCACAATCCTGGCCTTAAGAAGATGGATAAGGTCCAGGACCTGCCTGGAAGTCAAACCGCCCGGTTCATGGTGAGAAACTCCCGGAGCGTAAGCCGGGTCAAAGACATCCAGGTCCAGTGATAAGTAAAGCGGATGCCTGAATTCCAGCTTCAGCTTCTCAGGGTATTCTCTGGCGGTGATGGTCCTGACCCGGTATTTCCTGGCCATGGCTTCCATGTCCGGGGTGGTGGCCCTGATGCCAACCTGGACCAGGTTCTTAACCAGCCGCTCTTCCAGGATTCTGGCCATGGGACAGGCGTGTGACAGCCGGTCGCCGTACAGGTCTTCGTACATGTCCGGATGAGCGTCGAGGTGCAGCAGGTCGAGCTGGCCATATTTCCGGGCCACGGCCTTGACCGCGGGATAAGTAATGGAATGATCTCCGCCCAGAATTATCGGCACCGCTCCGTCCGCCATCACCCGGCCGACTTTATCCTCGATGCTGGCAAAGGTCTTGAGCGTGTCGCCGGAGGTGTCCACATCCCCCAGGTCAACCAGCACCGTGTCTTCGGCCAGGTCAACGCCCAGCTCGGTGTCGGGGTTGTAGCACTTGCCGGTTGACACCCGGCGGATGGCTTCCGGGCCGGCGGCCGCTCCCCGTCTGAAGCTGGACTTCTCGTCGAAGGGAACGCCGATGATAGCCAGCCGGAATTTCTTGACCTCGGCCAAATTCTTCAGGGCACCGCCAAAATCGGTCATGTCGTCCTCCGGAAACTTTTTCAGGCAGAATTATACAGGATAGAGGCCTAAAACTGAAATCAGAAATAGACCAGGGAAGCGAAACTAACGGCCGACCGGGTGGTCGGTTCGTCCACTAGCTCGTGTCCGAGGAAATACCCGCGGTCGGCAGTCATTATTTCCAGCAGCACCGCCAGGGCCGGGAAGCCGCAGACGTTGAAGCGGTCGCCGTTTTCTCTGAGTAATCGCCAGAATGATTCTGCCTGCCGGTGGAGCAGAGCTTCCACCAGTCCGCGGTCAAACGCCAGCACCTCTCGTTTGAATTCTGAAGCAGGTTGCTGGTGGCCGAATTTTGGTCCCACGTGGCAGAAATCCACTCCGGCCACCACCAGGGTACCGGGCTGGGAGGCGATTTTCCGCAATCCTTCCAGGAAGGGCTGGAAGCCGGGAATGTCCGCAGCCCGGCTGGCTTGTCCCAGCCATTGATTGACAGAACCAAAAAGAACCGGCACCAGCCGGAAGTCACTGCCCAGAAGATATTGAAGGAAAAGAAGCTGGAACTCTATGGAATGCTCTTTTTTATGGGCAAAATCATCGGGAGCGGCCAGCACCCCGGCTGCCCCTGTTAGCTGTTTCACGGTTTCCTTGTCGGTCCTGATTCGGCCAAAAGGTGTAGCAAAATCCTTGGCACTGAGCGAGACGACGCCGCCCTCCAGAAGGTGGCCGGTTCCCAGAACCAGAACCCGCCGGTATTGCTGGCCTCGAAGGCAGGCATAAGCCCGGGAGTAAAGGCGGCCTCCCCGCCCCAGGTCAATATGAGGCGCCACCAGTGCCACCGGCCGGCAGCCGGTATTCAGCTCAGATTCAACCTCCGGCGGCAGCTTTTCCAGCTCCAGGATTGACCCGAGGAAATTTTTTAGCTCCGACGGCTCGGACGGGTAAGCTTCTCCGGCCAGGGCTGATTCTCTTACTTCAAGGGACACAAACTCCTGGATTAAACTCTGCTTCCGGGCCTGGAACTCGGGTGTATCCAGCAGCCATAGCTGACGGAAACTCTCCAGAATCTCGCTGACCAGGCTACTTCCTCTCAAAGAATAACCACGCTGGCGCATGAATTCTAGCCTGATTTCATCCGGCTCTCTCCGGCCGTCTATCAGGGCCAGGACTTCGAGGGCTTCTCCCTGGAGCAGGACCGGGTTTTTTATCAGGCCGAGGCGGTCGCTCACCAGCAAAGCCCGCTGGCCCTGGTAGTTCAGGGGCTGGATTTCCAGGTCGGTCCGGAGTTTAAGCGGGCCGGTGATTTTTTCAGAAGTTCGGTTCATTTTGCTGACCTCAAAAGCATGGCGGTCTCCACCCTGGCTTTAAGAATAGAGCTCCCAACAACCACTTTATTATTAGCAGAAGGTGAAAGATTTTTCCAGCACTGAAAAAATTCAAGCTGTGTCCGTGACCGTAGCTAAAAGTTTTGCTTCAGGTCAATGCCATGGCCGGGCCGAAGTTTCGCAGCCTCAAGCATTATTAATTTTTACAGGCAGAAGGCAGGGCCGGGATTAAAGCCTTGGAGTTGAAGCCCATAATTAGCCTTTATTCCTGGCAGCTTCTGAACATCAGCGTCGCCGTTCTCAATTATTTAATAAATAAGGGATAAAAGTGAAGGCAAGTAACAAAAAGCGGGCCGTAAAAATGCCTGAAGATAGAACGAAGGAAAGGGCAGGTATGGAAAATATGAAAAACGGGAAAAAAGTATAAAAAAAGAGGTCAAGGGGTTGGATGAGGAAGAAGGAGGAAAGAGGAGAAGGATCTTCCTCCCCCTCCCTTTCCTCAGCAACCTTGGCCTCGCCTCAACCTGAGGCGCGACCAATATCTCATGCCCGGAAAAAGCTGACAATCACCTAAGGGGATGTTTACCAGGGTGAAATTCCAATCCCCTGCCTACCCCGCGCCCCTCACCCCCCTGGCGTCCAACATAAAGAAAATAAATAAATTAACCAATTTTGTGGAAGATGGCGGGGTGACCCACTGGCCCCTGTTTCAAACTTCAGCAGTCATAAAATTTCAAGGCAAGAGTTAAGGACAAGAGCCCCGGCTATTAATGAATAACCTTATCCAATAAATGGCCAGGCCTATAACTAAGGCGTTAGGGCGCGCTTCCCCGGCCCGGCAAAAAATTCCTTTATTTGCGCCGGCCAGATGGCTTATATTATTGCAATGATTACGAGCCCTGGCTATAACCGGATTATCGAATTAATAAAACCAAAAAAAAGAATAAATAAAATCATGACTGTAAAACTGGTTCAACCAGGAATAAATGAACTGACAAGAAAGTTCGCAGCTTGAGTCTCGAGATTAAAAGAATACTGTGTCGCCGTTATTAAACAAACGAGCCAGGTCAGGTCTTGCTTGCCAGCCGGACGGAAAAAACTGGAAGAATAATGATGATTCATAAATCTAAACTGTAAATTATTTAGAGGAGGAATTGATGCGTCTCCCATCTACCCCCAATCTTAGAGTTGAATCCAGCCTTAAAATATGGCCGGCCCTGTTGCTGCTGATATTACTCTTATCTTCCCTGGTTCTGGCCGCCGGGCCTTATTCCGTCCCCGACCAGGAGCGGCCGCAACTGGCTATCGAGAAAATCATGGCCGGCCAGGACTTTATCGGAACCCCGCCCTCCAGCCCGGTCTGGGCCGCCGACGGCAAAACCCTGTATTTCCGCTGGAAAAAACCGGGTGAAAAAACTACCGAAATCTACGCCGTCAGTCTGGCTAACCCGGTGCCGGTAAAAATCACCCGGGACAAGGTCCTGGAAAACCCGCCGGTGGGCGGAGCCGGACGTTTTCGCGGCTTTTTTGGTTTTGGCCGCTTCGGCAGTTCCTGGCAGTGGGATAAGAACCGCCAGAGACTCCTGGTCAACCAGAACGGCGATATTTTCCTCCACCACCTGGCCACCAGGAAAACCGAACAGCTAACAGCCACCGACCAGGCTGAATCCAGCCTGGGCTTTACCTTCGACCAGAAAAAAATCTACTACCAGAGCGGCGATAATCTTTTCGTCATGAGCCTCACTGACCGCAGCCTGCGGCAGCTGACTTCTTTCACCCGGGACAAGCAACCCGAGCCACCGAAGCCGACTGACATTCAGAAATGGTACGAGGACCAGCAGCGGGCGCTGTTCAAAGATATCTTCCGGATGGGCTTTGAGGGCTTCGGCCGCGGTGGTGGTGGAGCCGACCTGCTGCCTCCCCTGAGCCAGAGCACCAGTCGCAGAAAACCCTTCCTGCTCACAGAAAACCAGCGGCTGGTAACGGCTGAGCCCAGCCCCGATGAAAAGCACGTTCTGTTTATGATTATGGAAACGGTGGCCAGCGCCAGAAACACCATCGTTCCCAATTACGTTACCAGGAGCGGTTACACCGAAACTATCAACTCCCACACCAAAGCCGCCGAAAACCCGCAGCTTACCAGGCTGGGAATTATGAATACCGAAAACGGCCAGGTGCGCTGGGTGGACTACGGCCAGGGTGAACGACAGGTCAACCCGCGGCAATGGCTGTGGTCGCCCGACGGAAAGAAATGCCTGCTGGCGGCCGAGAGCGAAGACCGCAAGGACGCCTGGCTCTTCCTCCTTGACCTGGCCAGCGGCCAGACCACGGTCCTGGAAAATGTCCACGACGAGGCCTGGGTGGGACCGCTTGGCCTGACCAGCATTTTCTGGTGGCCCGACAGCCGGCACGTATCTTACATTTCCGAACAGAACGGCTATTCCCACCTCTACTGGCTGGCGGTTGATAGCAAAGAAAAGAAAATGCTGACTGAAGGTAAGTACGAAGTGACCCAGGCCGAGCTATCTCGCGACGGCCAGAAAGTCTACCTGGTGAGCAGCGAAGTCCACCCCGGCGAGAGGCATTTTTATGTGCTGGATGTAAAAACTGGAAAGAAAACCAGGTTGACCAGCCTGACCGGGATGAACGAATTCTATCTCTCGCCCGATGAAAGCGCTGTAGCCATTATTCATTCCTACAGCACGGTCCCGCCGGAGCTTTACCTGCAGCCTCTGGCCCCGGTTTCCAGGCCGAAGCAGGTCACCCTGTCAACCACCGAAGAATTCCGGGCCTATCCCTGGTATGACCCGGAAATAATAACCTTTAAGGCCCGTGACGGAGTGGAAGTCTACGCCCGCTTGTTCCGGCCAGACTCTCCCCATCCCAACCGCCCGGCGGTCATCTTCATCCATGGAGCCGGCTACCTGCAGAATGCCGACCGGGGCTGGAGCACATATGAACGGGAATTCATGTTTCACAACCTGCTGCGCGATAGCGGCTACTTTGTCCTGGATGTAGATTACCGCGGCAGCAGCGGCTACGGCCGCGATTTCCGCACCGGCATCTACCGCCACATGGGAGGAAAGGACCTGGACGATGTGGTTGATGGAGCGAAATTCCTGGTAGAAAAATACCAGGTTAACCCCAGGGCCATCGGCTGTTACGGCGGAAGTTACGGCGGTTTCCTGACGCTGATGGCCATGTTCACCACCGATACCTTTCAGGCCGGGGCGGCCCTGCGCCCGGTCACCGACTGGGCTCATTACCACCCGAATTACACCGTGGACATATTGAACCTGCCGCAGACAGACCCGGAAGCTTACAAGCAGAGCTCACCCATCTATTTCGCCGAGGGGCTGAAGGGCGCTCTGCTCATCTGCCACGGTATGGTGGATACCAACGTGCACTTCCAGGACACGGTGAGACTGGTCCAGCGGCTGATTGAACTGGGCAAGGAAAACTGGGAGGTGGCCATCTACCCGGCCGAAGACCACACCTTCCGCCATACTTCATCCTGGGTAGACGAATACCGGAGGATCTTCAAACTGTTCGAAACGCACCTCAAAAAATAAGCGCGGGCAGCTGTCTGGAAGAGGCCACTATTCAGCTTTGGCCCTGAGACCCCGGATTTCGCCTTATTTCAGGTAAAGCCCCGGAATCCGGGCTGAGTGAAGTGGCCGGGCATGGCGCGGGGCCGTCCGACGGCTGGACTGGGGCTGGTAAATTGAGGAAGATGATGTTAAGTCCGGGCCGAGTCTGCCTAGCAGGCCTTGGGAGTTATTTAGTCCAGTAATGAATAAATAAATAATGAAAAGTTTAAAAAACACAGGGATCTCCAGAAAATTCTTCTTTGGTCTTAGGCCCAGTTTTTTTGACCTGGGCGGACCTGCATCGAAGGACTCGATTAAGCGGCATCGGCCATGCCTCGGGTGACAAGCCGCGATTAGCTGGCCTCGCCCGGGCATTATCAAAAAATTATTAGTGAGGGACAAATCTAATTGTCGTGCTGATTCTGGCCAACCCGTTTACCGGTTGATGAATTCAGGTCCAGATTAATCAAAAGACCTGAGCACCAGGTCCAGGTTTTCCACCACCCGGTCGACATCCTTGATGGTGAAGACCAGGGGCGGCTTTATTTTTATGACGTTGCGGAAGGGACCGTCGGTGCTGAGCAAAACCCCGCGGTTTCTCATTTTTTCTATTATTTCTTTTGCTTCCCCGGTAGCTGGTTCCAGGGTTTTCCTGTCCCTGACCAGCTCCACTCCTAAAAACAGCCCCAGACCGCGGGCCTCACCCACCAGGCGGTGTCCGGCCTGAAGTTTCTTCAGTTCCCGGAGAAAATAGTCGCCGACGCGGCGAGCATTTTCCTGGAGATGTTCTTCTTCGATAGCTTCCAGGACAGCCAGGCCGGCGGCGCAGCTCACCGGGTTGCCGCCGAAAGTATTGAAGTATTCCATGCCGGTCACAAAGCGGCCGGCGATTTCGGCGGTGGTGACTACGGCCCCAATCGGATGGCCGTTGCCAATCGGCTTACCCAGGGTGACTATGTCGGGTGAAGCCTCCTGGGATTCAAACCCCCAGAAAAAATAACCGGGCCGGCCGAAACCGACCTGAACCTCATCGGCAATGGTTACCCCCCCAGCCGCTTTGACAATTTCAAAGGCTTTTTTCAGGAAGCGCGGCGGGAAAAAGACCTGTCCGGCGCAACTCATTATTGATTCGGCGATGATTCCCACCAGCTTCTTATTTTCCGCTTGAAGGCGCGCCACCAGCTTTTTCACTTCGGCCGCATATCTGTCTGCGGTTTCTACGCTGCAGCCCCGGTACAGGCCGCGGTAGGGGTCGGGAGTTGGCAGCTTGTGAACAAAAGGCGGAGCTCCCTTGCCGCCTGGTCCGTCAAACTTGTAGGGACTGATTTCTACCAGCGAAGTCAGGTTGCCGTGGTAAGCCCCATCAATGACCAGGAGCTCGGAACCGCCCGTAAAATTTCTGGCCAGGCGCAGGGCCAGGTCGTTGGCCTCGCTGCCGGAATTGACCAGGAAACAATGGGTAAATTTCCGGGGAAAGCGGGCCAGCAGCTTCTCAACATAAGCGGACATCTGCTCGTAGAGGTACCGGGTATTGGTGTTGAGGATGGTCATTTGCCTGGCCACGGCCCTGGCTACCCGGGGATGACAGTGTCCGAGATGGCAGACGTTGTTGACGCAATCCAGGTAACTCCGGCCTTCGGAGTCAAACAGGAACTGCCCGGCTCCCCTTATGATATGAAGCGGTTTCCGGTAAGACAGGCTCAGAGCTTCGGAGACGTGGGCTTTTCTAAAAGCCAGGAGGCTGTCTTTATGCCGGGCGGGGCTGGCCGTTTTCAAACCGCAGCTCCGGTAGAAAAGGCGCCGCCACTTTTCCGGGTTTTCTGAGAGAAGATAATCAAGAAGCTTCCAGCCGGGTTCTTCCGAAATCCTCATGTAAGCATTCCGGGGCTCAACCTGTCTTCTCCAGGCGGACATGGTCAGGCTGATGACCAGGCGGGCCAGGATAAGATAAAAGATCAGGTCGAGTTCCTCTTTTTTCAGGGAATTTACTGAGTGATAAGCGCCGAGTATTTTGGAGGCGACTTTTTCTTTATCAGTGCTGTCGCTGGCAAGCATCAGGGCGTAGGTCAGGGCCAGGGCCGGCTCGGCTGCCAGGTAGGATTCGGTCATGTCTCCAAAGTCTATCAATCCTACCAGGCGGAAGCCGGATTTCCGGCAGGGGGCGAGAAGGAAATTGTGCTCGTTAGCATCGTTGTAAATGACCTGCTTTCTCAGCCTGTGCTCTTCAGGCCGGACCAGGGTTTCATATTGCAGGAGGCAATAATCGAGCTTCCTTCGGTCAGCCGGGTCAGACAGGTACTTGAGCCTGTCCGCGGCTAAAAGGACGTTTTTAACATCCCAGGGCAACAACCGTCTCTGCCCGGGATGATAAAAATCTTTAAGAACAAGGTCTATCCTGGCCAATAAAGTTCCTATTTCCTGCCAGAGGCCGGAGTTTATTTTCTTTACCTCGGCCAGCGGTGTCCCCTCTACGAATTCAAAAAGCCGGGCCCGGTAGAGTTTTTTATCGCTGGCCGAAAAAGGGATTATCAGCTGGCCGTTTCTGGCAGCAACAGGACGGGGGAAACGATAGCCGGCCAGCTTCCAGTTGAGCAGGAGCAGGGCCTGGTTTTCAAAATCCAGGCTGTCCTCGCGGTCAAAATCAGAAGCTATCTTGAGCACCAGCTTCTGACCTTTATCGAGCTGCAGCAGAAAGTTCTGGTAACGGTCGCCGTTAAGGGGAGCGATTTTCTGCGGCTTTATCCCGAAGAATTCAGACAGCAACAGCTTGATTTCTTTGAGCGGCAGGGCCGGTTTCAGGTATTCGAGGCTCGACATGAAAGGCTCCGTTTTATGTAGTATGGCCCAAATTATAAGTCCAGCTGCCGTAATCTTCAAGAATATACATCGGTCAAGAACATTAGTGACAATATTTTCCAGATTTTTTGGTGAGAAATCGCCCCCTTGTTTGAGGTCGGTTTTCCCATGCCTAATTTGGGCATCAAAAGAAAGCTGAAAAGTCTCTCCATAGGAAGGGACTTAATGTTTCATATCAGACCAAGAACTCTAAAGTGCATTTAATGTCTCTGACCCGGGACAGAAAATGACAAGCTGTCAATGGACCAGAGCTCTCATCTAAAGACTCAGGGATATATGGCACTTAATCAAGACTTTAAATCTGGTATGAACCTCACGGCCTTTCCCTGCCTATTTCTTTTAAATCGCAATCTGACCATTATAATCTCAATATTTTCAGGACCTGGTTAGCAGACGATACCGAGGCCCCAATTAATGAAGGGCTCAGCTGGTCCGGCTTAACTTGTGAGTGCTCATTGGCCCGGGCTTTAATGGACTCCATAAGATATCAAGTACAGAGCGAGGAATCGTAAAAGATAATGAATCTGAGTGTCAGGGGCTCTCGTTGGAACAACTCTATTACCCAGTTCCAGAACCACAGTTCTCGGCCGGACCTCTTCAGGACACTGAAAATGGGGATTGCGCTAATCTATTAATCTATCAATCAGGCCAGCAGCGCCTTCGGCCCATCATTGTTCAGCAAAATCTTCTTGGAATTTTCCTAGCCAGGGCTGATAATCTATTTGCCCTATCGTCAGCCAGGTCCTTCTGGCTCAGGCTGGCTGACCATAAAAAAGAAGGGTTAAGTGGCCTGGCTTCCTGGCTCCAATCTTAAAAATTCTTCTAACAGTCTTCTCTTGGTCACTAAAACCTTGAATAAAACTTGAAGCAGATAAAGAATTGCTTTTTCCAGCGCCAATCAGACCGTGGCTGTTACCAGCAGAGAACAATGGTTCGGGACCCGGCCCCCCGCCCTTCTTTCAGAGCTTGACTCCCATCTGGAGACCAAGTCTTCGCCCAAAGGAGCTGGCCCGTTGACAGGAAGCCTTTATTTTTATATAGGATAATACAAGATGGGCAAAGTGCTGGAACTGGAAAATGTTCACAAGGCCTACAAGGTCGGTTTTATTCCTCGGAAAAAACCGGTCCTGAAGGGTGTTTCCTTCCACGTTAACGAGGGCGAGATCTTCGGCTACCTCGGGCCGAACGGAGCCGGGAAAACCACCA